>DATNBP010000223.1:0-33721 GCA_035572015.1 Puia sp.
GTGATACCGCGGTTTGCGTTAACCCGGGAGATGACCGGTACAAAGATCTCCGGGGCGCTTTTGCCCTTGTCCCGCTGGTCAACAGAAAAGTACCCGTCATTTTTGACGACTATGTCGACCCGGCGTTTGGCACCGGGGCCCTGAAGGTAACCCCCGCCCACGATATCAACGATTATAATTTGGGGTTGCGGCATTCGCTGCCGATCGTCGATACGCTCAACCCGGACGGGACCCTCAGCGCCGCGGCCGGGGTATTCGTCGGCCTGGACCGGTTTGCCGCGCGCAAAAAAGTCATCGAGCAACTCCGGGCAGAAGGTCTCCTGCAAAAAGAAGAGGAGCATCCTACCCGCCTTGGATTCTCTCAACGGACCAATGCAATCGTCGAACCGCGCATTTCTACCCAGTGGTTTGTGAAAATGGCCGCGCTGGCCGGCCCGGCGCTGGCCGCAGTGACCGAGGGCTATATCCGGATCCACCCCGGTGACAAATTTTTGGCAACCTACAAATACTGGCTGGAGAACGTCAAGGACTGGTGTATCTCCCGGCAGCTTTGGTGGGGCCAGCAGATACCGGCCTGGTACGCCCCCGACGGCAGCTTCCGCGTAGCCGCCACCCGCGGGGAAGCCTATGCGAAATTTGCCTCGGCCAATTTCACCGCCGACGAGTTGCGGCAGGACGAAGACGTGCTCGATACGTGGTTTTCCTCCTGGCTTTGGCCGATCGAGGTCTTCAAAGGCGTGACTGATCCGGGCAACCCGGATATCAGCTATTACTACCCGACCTCCGTGCTGGTCACCGGTCAGGACATCATCTTTTTCTGGGTAGCGCGCATGATCATGGCCGGCCTTTACTATTTTCCGGATACGCTGCCGATGGAAAAACGCATTCCTTTCCAGGATGTCTATTTTACCGGCATGGTCCGCGACAAACAGGGCCGGAAAATGAGCAAGAGCCTCGGCAACTCACCAGATCTGCTGGAACTGATCGCCAAATATGGCGCGGACGCCGTACGATTCGGCATCATGATCTCGTCTCCCGCCGGGAACGACCTGTTGTTTGACGAGGCGGCGCTGGAGCAGGGCCGGAATTTCAACAACAAGCTCTGGAATGCGCTGAAGCTGGTAAAAGGCTGGGAGTCGAGGCTTCACGCCGACACACCGCATGAACCGGAATTTGCGGTCGCCTGGATGCGGAACCGGATCGCGGAAGCCAGGCGGACGCTTGATACCCAATTCGCCGAATTCAGGATCAGCGAAGCCTTGAAAACGCTGTATTCCCTGATATGGGATGATTTCTGCAGCTGGTATCTCGAATGGATCAAACCACCCTTCGGCGAACCCATGAGCGCGTCAGTTCAGGCCGGCACGCTCGAATTCTTTGACCAGCTGATCCAGCTCCTGCACCCGTTCATGCCCTTTGTCACGGAAGAGATCTATCACTTGCTGGCGGAACGGACGGGCGATCTGTGCATCCTTCCCTTCCCTGTCGCCGGAACCGTGGACCCGGAAGTGCTGAGGCAGGGCGCGTTGCTCACGGGGGCGATCACGACGCTGCGCGATGCGCGGATCAAGGCTCAGTTGAAGCCCAAAGATCCGGTCCGGCTCCTGATCGAGTCGGAATCCGCCCCGATCTACAAGATCCTGCAACCCATCCTGGCGCGCCAGATCAACGCGGAGACCGTGGAGTTTACGAAAGAAGCCGTACCGGGTGCGCTCACGGTTGTAATGGGCAAAGACAAATTCTATCTCCTCACCGAACGGAAGCTGGACACCGGCCACCAGAAAAAGGACCTCGAAAAGGAGCTGGTGTACCTGAAAGGATTCCTCGATACGGTCAACAAAAAATTGAGCAACGACCGGTTCGTGCAAAATGCCAGGCCCGAGGTCGTCGATTTCGAGCGCAGGAAAAAAGCCGACGCCGAGGACAAGATCCGCGTGCTGGAAGAGAGTCTCGCCGGGATCAGATGATCGGTTACTCCCCCGTCCTCGCCGGCCTGGCATTGTAGCTTTGCGACAGGATATTCAGCGGCAACACAAGTTCCCATTGATTGGGACCACGTCCCTCCGGGTCCGTGTCCAGCAGCCGGCTATACCGGATACCGAAACTTACCGGCAGCTGATTCCACCAGTTGGTATCAAAGAATAGCTCGGCTCCGACCGAACGAAAGGTGCCGTTATACCCACCGCCGGAAATATAAAAGTCCATGGCCCTCGTGTCATCGTAATACAAGTTGCTGCGGATGCGGGTGAAATACACGACGTTCCCGACCCCCCAATCCGGGTAGGCCAGCGGCAGTTGATAATTGGCGGACCAACGCCACATCCGGTAGAAATTTTCGGCGGTATAGCCGCGGGAAAAGGGGAAGTTATTGGTGAAGCGGGCGTTGTTCAGCGTGTCCCTTTGCTGGACTGCCGCGGCCACCATCAAACTGTGCGTGAAGCCCAGGCCGGGAAGATATAAGAAACCGGAAGCGAGGAATTGATTGGCGCGGAAGGTCGTGACGGCCCGGTCGTAGGTCAGGTCGATCACCTGCGCGAACCGGGGATTGACCTGTTGCCGCGCCTGCTGGGACTGATGGGTAAAGGTCAGGGCCGGATCCACATAGGCAAAACCCCTGCTGTTCGGCGGCGTCTGGTAGGTCCCGGTATAGTACCGCTGGTTGTACACGATGTCGGAACCGAATTGCAAACTGGTCAGGGTGCGGGAGCGGATCCAACTCAACGGAATGCTGAAGCCGGCGTTGGCGTTCGATTCGTTCCAGAACGCTTTTTGGGCGCCAATGAAGGCGCTTCGCCCGAAAGTATAATTCCAACCCGCGTCGATCCAGGGAAACCAGGCCCCATAAGTGGCATCCACGCCCACCTGCTTGTCCCCCTCGTCCCGGTCATAGGTCACGAACACCTCCGATTCCAGCGTATTGAGAATGTTCTCGCTGGACACAGATAGCGTATAATCGGGATCGTTGATATAAGGACGCCAGGAGTGGATATTGATCAGGTGCGAACCTGCAGGGTATTTCTTTTCCGGAAAATTTCCTGGGCCAATGCTATCCAGCAGATGTGACGGCCCGCGCAGCAGTGCATTGATACCCTGTACCGGCAGCGGCCGGGCCCAATCGGCAGTGGCCACCTTCTCATAACGAAGCTCCTCACCCGTCGCCGTATCGAGATGGTATCCTACCGCCGTGAAGTCATTCCATGCATACCGGCCGTCCGGCCCGGGACTGAATTCATACTGGCCGCCAAGGGGCTCGCCATGCGGCGTCATTACCCGGAACAATCTCCCGCCGGTCAGCATAAAGACCCTGTCGCGACCGTCCCGCGAAGCGGTAAACCAGGCGGTGTCGCCGCGCACCGACGGAAAACCGATCGTTTGGAAGCAGAACGGTAACAGATAGCTCGCGGCACCCGTTGCCGTGTCGATCGTTGCGACCGACATCTCGCCTTTCCGGTTCCGGACGGCCGTGATCAATGCGGCACCCCGGTCGAGGAATTTCGGATAGGTGTAGAAGAAACTGTCCGGATTGGGTATCCGGCTGACCAACCTGCCGGACCTCGCATCCAGCAACCTCAGGTCGCAGGTTCCGTCCGTCCCCTCCTGCACCGCAACGACGAGGCGGCCGTCGGGCGAAATATCCGGCGAGAAATACCGGCTCCGGTTCGTCAGCTTCCGGTCTTCGCCCGTCGATGGGTTGAGGAGCCTGATGACGCTGTAATCCCGCCAGCTCCATCGCGGGTCGTTTTCGAACGCGGCATACGCGACCAACCCCGCATGGCAGGAAAAGTAGTTGTCCAGCGACACCGCCCTGGTCCGAACTTTGTATTCCCTGCCATCGTGCAGGTCCAGCAATTCGAACGCCGGTACCCGGGTGTAAGTGGTGCGCATATACAGCAGGCTGTCCCTGCCGATGAATTGTGGAAATTCCTCGTCGGCAACGAAATGCCGGTGGGTCCGCGCGAACCGGTCGGAAGCAGCGCCAGGGTCGATGGGACAACTAGCCCTGAAATGATCGAGCGCCCGCGTGCGGAATTCGGGAAAGGAGATTCCGCTATACCGGCGGATGGCGCCTTGCAGCGGATACAACACCGGCCGGAACGCGGCGGCGTCATGCCCCACCCTTCGCCAGAATTGATCGCCGTAGGTTTGCCGGCCGTAGGCGACCAGCATGTACCCCAGCGGATACCAGTCGGGCACATAATCCCTGAGCGAGCCGTTGCGCAGCTTCATCCAGGAATAGTGCCGGTTGCCGGCCCACAAGGCCCGGTACCCATTGAAAAAATAAGGCAGGCGGCCGCGCCCCTGCTCGCTGACAAGTGTTTCCTGGAATACGGCATCGCCCTCCCAGAACCAGTTGGGGACGGCGAGACTGTTGGCCAGCGCCTGGCCGCCTTCGCCAAACAGATAATACAACCCCGCGGAAAGGCCTACCCGAAAATTATTGTACTGCTGGACGTGCCGGTATTCGTGGATCGCCAGCATTTCCTGCCAGGGCAGGCTTCCGAGGTCGAAGCTGTTTTGCTCGGGCGTAAGTTGGAATTCACTTCGGAACGGCGCGAGCGAAACATAGCCGTTGGCGATCGTCGTTTGGTTTTGAAAGACGATGTCGATTTTCCGCCTGCTGTCCCCGATAGTTGGCAGCGTAGTCTCATTGAGCCGGCTGACGATCGCCGCGACCCGCCCGGCGGCGGTATCCAGACCGGCCGGAAAAACGATCCGCGCCACGTTCAGGTCGATTTGCCGCCATTTCAGTGAAGGGGGATTGCCGCCAAACTGTTGGGCGGATACTTGCAGGGAACAACAAATGCAGACGATCCCCGAAAACAGACGGCCGTTGGTCATGCGGATCAAATTAGGAAAAAAAACCGATTACCTGTGTTAAGTACCGGAATCTCTTACTTTCGCATATGATGAGGCTTCGCAGAATTGGCACAACGCTTTTCTCGCAAAATAAGGACGCTTTGCTCGTCGCCATCGCGGGCTTTGCCATGATCCAGCTCATTTGCCGCCACAGCGGGATCGGTCTGTCTCCCGACTCGATCGTTTACCTGAGCACGGCGCAGAACATTCACGACCATGCACTGATCAACGACTATACCAACCAGCCGATGATGGATTTTCCCGCGGGATATCCCATCTTTCTGAGCGGGCTCATCTATCTCACCGGTCATCCCGTAACATGGTTTGGACCGGTGCTCGACGGATTTCTGTTCGGTCTGGTTATCTGGCTTGCAGGCTGGATGATGGACCGCTTTACCCGCCCGTCCCGGTGGTATAAATGGCCTGTATTATTGTTCCTGCTGCTCAGTCCCTGCCTGCTCGAGATCTATTCGATGATCTGGTCGGAGACTGTATTCATCCTGCTTTCCCTATTCTTCATGATCGCCTGCCACCGGTATTTCAGGACGCACACGATCCCATCGCTGATACTCAGTGCGGCAATAGCCGGCATCAGTTGTACCATCCGGTATGCGGGCATTAGCATCATCGCAATGGGCGGGTTGCTGATGGTCTGCGACGCGCGCCTGTCCTGGAGTTGGCGAAAACTCGCGCACATGGCGCTGTATGTCGTGATCGCCTTTCTCTTCCCGGCGCTCAACGTTTACCGCAACTGGCGCGTCACCGGCACTTTTGCAGGCTATCGCGAAAAGGCCATCCGGTCCCTTGGCGCCAATCTTCACGATACGGGCAGCGTCTTTTGCGACTGGCTGCCGTTCTTTGACGGCCATTATGGCGCAGCGACGGCCATCGCGCTCGTCTTTATCCTGGGGATCGCCGCCCTTTTTACATACCGGTTGGTGAAAAGGACGAATTTCTTCAGCTACGACACGATCGGTATCAGCTATTTCGTCACCTATTCGGTTTTTATCGTGGGCATAGCATCCGTCTCGCGGTTCCAGCAATTGGACAGCCGGCTGCTGTCCCCCCTCTTCATACCCTGGCTGTGGGGAAGCACCTGCTGGATACCGACAGTCGCGACCCGTCTGCCAGCCCGGCCGAAACGGAGTTGGGCGGTCGCCCTGCCGGCGGTCGTTCTGGTGGCTTCCGCCGGCTGCTTTCTGTATGGCGAATACGATACGTTCGAAGCCAATTGGGAAGGTATCAGGGACGCCGGTATCCCCGGTTACAGTGAGGACAGTTGGCAGCAATCCGCGACAATGGCCTATGTCAAATCCCACAAGGCTGAGTTGGAACGCGAAGGGACGATCTATTCAAGTTCGACCGACGGCCTCTGGTACCTGGCGGGTGTCCCTGCCGAACTGATGCCCCACCGCGAGACGCAGGAGGACATCGATTACATGATGCAGGAGGATCATTTCACGGTTGTCTGGTTTGATGACAGTATGAACATCGACCTGATCGACGTGAATTTTATCAAAAAACGGAAACAGCTTGCGAGAGAGATGCATTTTGACGACGGTGCGATCTATTTCTTCCGGACGCCTAAAACGCCCTAATTTTACGGCATGCTCCTTTTTGCCATAGCTGTGGCGCCGGCGCTCGCCATCTGCCTCCTGATCTTTTCGATCAACCGGTTCGGACGGAGCTCCCTCCCTTACCTGATCATTTGCTTCCTGCTGGGGATGGTCGCCACGGTACCGGCGCTTGGGCTGCAGCAACTCGCCGTCGACCCCCGGGTGCACCCCTGGCGCCACAACATTCTCTTTTTCGCCCGCTATGCTTTTTTGGTCATCGCCCTGAGTGAAGAAGGGTGCAAATTCCTTGTCCTGCGTTTGTACGCTTATCCCCGGACCTGGTTTCGGGAACCTTTCGACGGGATCGTCTACGCGGTGATGATCGGGATGGGCTTCGCGACCGTTGAGAACATGGAATACGTGCGGGTTTTCGGCCTCGAAGCAGGCGTTTCGAGGTTCTTTCTGGCCGTCCCTGCCCACGCTTCCTTTGCCGTACTCATGGGCTATCCCGCGGGAAAGGCCAAGTTTGACCGGCGCCATCGTTTCAGGCTCCTGCTGCAGGGCGTTGCCATAGCCATACTTTTTCATGGCAGCTTTGATTTTTTCCTCTTTCTGCAGCAAAGCCAGGATGCTCAAAAATATCTCTCTACCGGAATCCTTTCCTTTGGTACATTTGCTAGCTTTTATATAGCGGTCCGGCTGGCCATGCGCGCGATCCGGCGCCACCGGAACAGGAACGATTATTTGAACCCACCTGAATAACCGATGGACGAGACCTTACAGATCCGGCCGGCGGAACTCGATGATATCAACACCATCGGATTCCTGGCCCAGCAAATCTGGCCGGAAACCTACCGCGGGATCCTTTCCCCCGAGCAACTGAAATACATGCTGAAATTAATGTATAGTCCGAAGGCACTCCGCCGTCAAATGGTCGATGAGCGGCATAGCTTCGCGATCGCGGAACAGGAAGAGGACCCCATCGGCTTTGCCTCCTGGAGCGGCACAGGTGATGCAGGGGTGTACAAACTGCACAAGATCTATGTGCTCCCCGGCCGCCAGGGTAAAGGCCTTGGGCGCGCGCTCCTTCAGTTCGTTTTTGAGGCGATCCGGCCGGAGCGGGCCAGAAAACTGCGCCTCAACGTAAACCGCCGCAACAAAGCCCGCCAGTTTTATGAGCGGATCGGGTTCACCGTTGTCGGCGAAGAGGACATCGACATCGGCCACGGCTATTTCATGAACGATTATATCATGGAGATCGCAGTGCCCTGACGAGTCCCGCCCCTGGCCCATCGCCTGCCGGTTGCCTGCCATCGCGTTTCGCGTCGTGTGGTGTCCTTTGCCTGCAGCGTCGCGTGGTGTCCTCCCCTGCAGCGTCGCGTGGTGCCCTCTCCTGTCGCGTCCCCGGCCCTTCCGATCGCCCCTAACCCGCCGTTGGGATGACGCCGGGGCTTTCTTCCTCCATCTCGCCCATCGCGGCCCGTTTCATCTTTTGCGCCGTCTCGTGCCCGACATAGTGTTCGATCCGGCCTTCGATCCCATAAATAAGTGGCGTCAGCAGGATCGCGACGGTGCACTTGTAGATGTAATTCATCATCCCGATCGCGAGGATCTGCTGCCAGGTAAAGTACTGACTAAAAGCGATAAAAAGGACGATATAGCTGTCCACCAGCTGCGACACGAGCGTCGACCCGGTCGCGCGCAGCCAGAGATGTTTGTGCCCCGTCCGTTTCTTGATCTTGTGGAAAACCCAGACATCCACCACCTGGCTGACCAGGAAAGCGACAAGGCTGCCCACGATGATCAGCGAGCTGGACCCAAATATGGCGCTGAACGAATTCTGCAGGTTGCTCACACCTTGTTTAGAACTGCTCGCTATCCATGAATCCGCCGGCGGTACATGAATGGCCATGAAATACATCAGAAAGGCGTAGGAGATCAGCGCCACGGCCGTATAGGAAATCCGGCGCACCACCCTGGGACCATAGAATTCATTGATGATATCGGTGATGACGAACTCCAGCGGCCACAGCAGCACGCCGCAAGTCAGCGTAAATCCAAGCCCGCCCTGACCGAACAATGTCCAGTTCGCGGGCGCAACCCCGAACAGCTTCTCCAGGGAAAAAAGCTTGGTTCCGATGGCATCGGCGATCAGCGCGTTGCAGCAGAAAAATGCCGTGAACCCGAGCAATAGTTTCGTCGGCCTGTCTTTTAATATGGCATGGATCATCGTAATCGCTGAATTAGGTAAATGAACTGAAGGCAAAAGACGATAAAATTAAAGAGCATTATTCCCCTCGGCAAAACCTGAACCCGCCACTTTCCCGCCACGCGAAGCAGCGCCCACCCGAAGACCGCGGCATTTACCGGCAGGCCCATCAGGAAACCCATCACGATCACGGTCGAAACCACCGAACCTTCCGGAGGATTGGGCAGCCACAGGATCAGGGCTGCCGCCAGAAAGCACATATTGCAAAGGAACGCCACCCGCGCCAGGACTTTTAACACGTGCATATTTAACCAAAAATCTGCATTTCTGGGCAAAATACCATTATTTTGCCGGGAATAATTACCGCCTGCATGAACTATTCCGCCGTCCTGAAAAAAGCGTTGCCACACCTCATCGCCATCGTCGTTTTCCTCATTATCGCGGTGGTCTATTGCCGCCCGGCGCTGGACGGAAAAGTGGTTTACCAGTCGGATGTCCAGCAATACAAGGAAATGGCCCGCCAGTCTTTTGAATATAAAGAAAAATACGGCCGTTATCCCCTTTGGGTCGAGAACGATTTTTCCGGGATGCCAGGGTACACGATTGCTATCAGCGGCCAGGGCCCCATCAATCTCAGCTGGCTGACCAAGACGATGATGCTGTTCCTGCCGCAGCCGATCAACTTCTTTTTCCTGGCATGTGTCTGCTTCTATATCCTGATGATGGTCATGGGCATCAACCCATGGCTGGCAACCCTGGCCTCACTGGCTTACGCCTACAGTTCCTATGACCCTATCATTATCGGCACAGGGCACGTCACCAAAATGTGGGCGATTGCCGTGGCGCCGGGGGTCGTCGCTTCCTACCTGATGCTCTTTCAGCGAAAATATTTGTGGGGCACGGCCTTGCTGGCATTTTTCCTTTATTATCAGCTCGCCACCCAGCACCTTCAGATCGTCTATTACACAGTCATCTGTATGGGTCTGCTGACCATCTTTTATGTCATTGAGTCCGTGCGGAATGGTAAGTGGAAAGACACCTCAAAAGCTATCGGGCTGGCGATCCTGGCCGCCGCCATCGGGTTCGGAACAAGTGTCGGCGCTACCTTGCCAGACGCAGAATACGCGAAGGAGACGATGCGCGGGGGCAGGACGGAGCTGTCCTCCACCAGCAAACAGGAATCAAAGAACGGCTTGAGCTACGACTATGCGTTCATGTGGAGCTATGGCTACGGCGAGACCCTCACACTTGCCGTCCCGGACGCAGCAGGCGGCGGGGGACTGAACAGCCCCGAGATCGGCGATAACTCTAAGTTTGCGGACCGCGCGGCGCAGGAATTGGGAATGCCCGAGGAACAAGCCTTGCAGTTTGCCAACGGACTTGCCTATTGGGGACCGCAGCCAAGCACCTCCGGACCGGTTTACCTCGGCGCGGTGGTCTGTTTCCTGGCCATCTTTTCGCTCGTGTTGCTCAAGGGCTGGTTGAAATGGGGCCTGCTTGCCTGTATTATTCTGGGAATCGTGATGGCCTGGGGTGACCACCTTCCCGGCATCAACTATTTTCTTTTCGACCACCTGCCGTATTACAACAAATTCCGATCTCCATCAACAGCGCTCTTCATGCCCCAGCTGGCCGCGCCGATCCTGGTGGCGCTGGGCTTGCAGCAGTTGCTGGTACCTGGTCATACTGCGGCCTCACTTTGGAAACCATTCAAAAGCGCCACCTATATAACCGGCGCGCTCCTGATCGTCGTCATCGGCTATTACTTTTCCGCGGGTTTTAAGTCCGAGGGCCGGTTGGCCGATTATTCGGATGCCCGCCTGAAAGAAATGATCACGCAGCAAAAATTGCAATCCCTTGCCCGCAACGGTCAACCGCAGGAAGCCGCACAAGCTCAGGCAGCCGCATCCGCCAACGCGGTCGTCCGCGGTCTCGACGAAGACCGCCGCTCGATGTATGGATCCGATATGGTGCGCACAATCGTGCTGATCCTTATCGCCGCCGCCTTGCTGGGTCTGTTTGTGAAGGGAAAGATCAGGAACCCGGTCATTCTGTTTGCCGCCCTGTTGGTCCTCAGTACCTATGACCTGTTGGCGGTGGACGCGCGCTACCTGAAAGCGGATAGTTATGTCGATCCGGGCGACCTCGAGCAAGGCATGGCCCCATCGGCCGCCGATCAACAGATCATGGCGGACCCCGATAAAAACTGCCGGGTCTTTGATGAGAGTTCCGGGTCGCCTTTCGAGAGCGCGAGAGCTTCCAATTTCCACAACTCGCTCGGCGGCTATTCCCCGGCCAAACTTGGGCTCTATCAGGACCTCATCGAGCACCAGTTGAGCAAGGGCAATATGCAGGTGTTCGACATGCTTAATACCAAATACTTCATCCAGTCGGACCCCCAGACAAGACAACCGGTCGCGAAGTTGAATGCAGGCGCCTTTGGCACATGCTGGCTCGTGAGGGGCGTCCATTATGTAAAGAACGGCGATGAAGAGATGCAGGCGCTGGACAGCGTGCATGTCCGCGATACAGCGATCGTGCAGCAGAAATACAGCAAACTCATACCTTTCCAACCTGTTCCCGACACCGGTGCCTCGATCCGGCTGGTGGACAACGTTCTCGAAAAGATCGATTATAAATTCTCCGCGAAAACAAACCAGTTTGCTGTCTTCAGCGAGATTTACTACGACAAGGGGTGGAACGCCTATCTCGATGGCAAAAAGACGGCCTACCTGCGCGTAAACTACCTGTTGCGCGGAATGCCGGTACCCGCGGGCGAGCATACCGTCGAATTCCGCTTCGAGCCTCATACATATGAGGTTGGTATTGCTTTGACCAGCTGGTTCAGCGCGGCGATCTACGCTCTCCTGATCGGCGGGCTGGCAGTAGAATGGCGGAAGCGGAAAGGCGGGTCACCCCCTTCCGCTAAGGCATAACCATTCGCCAATGAAGCCGCTCAGTTTCGTCATTATCACCTACAACCGGCCGGATGACATGCTGGCCCTGGCTGGTAATCTCATCCAGCTAAAAGGATTCAGCAAATGGGTCGGGGAAGTGATCGTCGTCAATAACCGCTCGACGGTATCCTACCAGGCCGTGGAAGCCTACATGGAGGCCCACCCGGAGATTCCGTTCCGGTATTTTGTTGCACCCGACAATCTCGGCGTCTCCCGCGGCCGCAATTTTGCAATCGGATTAAGCCGGGGTCCTGTCCTCGTATTCCTGGACGACGATGCCCTCATCCGCAACACGGATGCCCTGCCGGCTATTGCCGCCATCTTCTCCGAACAACCGACGGTCGGCATCGCCGCCTTCAAGGTTTACTACCTGTCCACGGGCGAGATGCAGGAGAATGCGTTCCCGAGCAAACGGTTTGCCGAGCGCAGGGATTGGCCTCATTTCGACGCGGCATATTTCTCCGGTTGCGCCCATGCTATTCGCCGTACGGTCTTCGATACCGTGGGCTACTATCCCGAGAATTTCTTCTATGGCATGGAGGAATATGACCTGAGCTATCGCGCCCTGGACAAGGGGTACACGATCCGCTACGACGACAGGGTTGCCATCTGGCACAAGGAGTCACCGGGCGGCAGGTTGCCGCCCCGGAAGAAACTGCGGGGAATGTGGTTCAACAAGAGCGTGGTCGCCTGGAAATACCTGCCGGGCCGTTATTTTATCAGCACGGCCCTTCTCTGGAGCCTGGAATACCTGAAAAAAAGTGGTTGGGACCTGCGTGGTTTTTTCAGCGGCTGGCGCGACATCGCGGGTATACCGACGCGCGAAAAGAGGGCCCGGATCGGGCGCGACGCCATGTCTTACCTGCGCCGGGTAAAAGCAAGACTGACCTACTGACGGCCTGCAAGAAGACGGTTACCCGGAGACCCCGATGCCAACAGACGGCGACGTCCGGAGGCCTAGCCCGCAGAAACCCTGGCACCTGCCACCCGGAAACCCTGGCACCGGGAAATCAGGCGAGCCCCCGGAAATAAAAAACCCCCCGAAAGTCCGGGAGGTTTAACTATCGTTCAGCAGGGTCTTACCATTTATCGACTTCTTCGCCGGTTGCGGTCGGAGCGTTGGGCGCCGCCGGCGTATGCCGGACTTCCGGTACTTCTTCTTCGACTTCTTCCGTCACATGGTTCTCGGTATAACCACCACCTTCATTCTCTCCGACATTGTCATGGTTGTACGCGTCAAAGTCAAAATCCGGCATCAAATCCGTCTTTACATAATCCACCGCCTCGGTCAGCGCCTTCAGGAATTTGTTGAAATCTTCCTTGTACAGGAAGATCTTGTGCCTGTCATACCCATCCTGGTCGAATTTCTTCCGGCTTTCGGTGATCGTAAGATAATAATCATTACTCCTGGTAGCCCTTACATCGAAGAAATATGTCCTGCGTTTCCCCGCCCTGATGCGTTTGCTGTAAACGCTTTCCATTCTTTTGTCGTTGTTGTCGTACGCCACAATGATTTGTTTTGCAGTTATAATTTCAAATTAAGTAGCCACAAATATAGTATTGTTTTCGAATTAGCAAAATTTGCCAAAAGAAATGTAGGCGCGAATTGCGGCTTTTTACAGATGCGGGCAAAACCCCCGCCGCCAGGCCGGAATCTTCTTCTCTCCGCCGCCATGGAAATCCCCCTTTTTTGGCCTCAGGCGGGATTGTTCTCTGCCTGCTGTTGTTCGTACAGATAGGTGTAGTACCCGTTGTGGGCCATCAGGTCCCGGTGCGTTCCCGTTTCGACGATCTTACCATCTTCCAGTACGACGATCCGGTCGAAATCAAACAGGGAGAAAATACGATGCGTGATGATGATGGCGGTCTTATGTTCCAGGTACTGGTACAAATTCCCAAGGATCTCCTTTTCGGTTTTCGCATCCACCGCGCTGAGACAATCGTCGAAAACAATGATTTCCGGGTCTTTGATCAGCCCCCGGGCGATCGAAACCCGCTGTTTCTGCCCTCCGCTGAGCGTAACCCCGCGCTCTCCGATCATGGTGGCGTACCGGTCGGAAAAACCTTCTATTTCCCTGTCAACGCTGGCGTATCGGGCAGCCAGCCTCACCTTCTCCTCATCCGGCTTGTCGAGGCCGAATTCAATATTGCCCGAGATCGTATCGCTGAACAGAAAGATATCCTGCGGCACGTAGCTGATCTGACGCCGAAGATCCTGGAGGTCGTACTGCCGAAGATCCGTCCCATCGATAAGGATCTTACCCGTATCGGGGTCGTACATCCGCAGCAGCAGCTGTGCCACAGTCGTTTTCCCGCTTCCGGTACGGCCGATGATCACCACCTTTTCCCCTTTGCGGATCTCGAGGCTAAATCCCGTCAATGCCTTAATTCCCGTATTGGGATAAGTAAAACCCACGTCCTGGAAACTGATGTTTCCCTGTACGGTCTGTTTTACTGCGGCCGGCCGGGTTTGTATCGCCGGGTCTGTATCGAGGAACTCATTTAATCGCTTTTGAGAGGCCGACGCGCGCTGTACCATGCTCGCCACCCAGCCGATTGCGCTTACCGGGAAGGTCAGCATCGTGATATAGATCACAAACTCCGTTATCGTCCCCAGGTCCGTCCCGTGGCGGCCGTAGATGACATAGATCCCGCCGATCATAATGGTCAGCAGCGTACTTAACCCGATCATGAGACCCATCGACGGGAAATAGATCGACTCCACTTTAGCCAGATTGACGGCATTTTTGCGGTATTCTTCACTGTTGTGGCTAAAGAAACGGAGCATGGCGCTTTCCTGCACAAAGGATTTGATCACCCTGATCCCGCTGTAAGATTCCTGCGCATTGGTCGTCAGACTGCTCAGCAATGCCTGTATATGCTCGCTCCGTTTGTGGATGATCGTGTTGACATAGTAGATGGTCACCGCCAGGATCGGCAGCGGCGTCAGCACATACAAGCTGAGCAGCAGGTCCTTACGAAACATGAAAAACAGGCTGAACCCGATCGTCGCCAGCAGGTTGGCCAGATACATCATCGCAGGGCCGGTATACATTCGCACCCGGCTCACGTCTTCCGCCATCCGGCTCATCAGGTCGCCAGTGCTATGCGTCCGGTAGAAATTCGTATCCAGTTGCTGATAATGATCGTATATCTCCCTTTTCTGATCGTACTCGATATGACGGCTCATGACAATGATCGTCTGTCGCATCAGGAATAGAAAAAAGCCGCTGATCAGCGCGAGTACCAGGAGGGTCACTCCGGCCGCCACCACCTTGGCGTTGAAATTCGATCCCTTCGCATCGAGTTTACGGATGAATTTCCGGACCAGGATATCGTAGTTGGCCGTGTCCTGGGTATTGCCGCCCCTGCCTTCGTTCCGCCCCGTCGTTTCGGCGGGGAGATCCGCGGCCCTGGCGCCCGGCCCGGCGGTCCTCTTCGCCGCGGCAATTTCCTTAATATGCTGTTCGACGGTATTGACCACATACCCCGTAACCTGCGGTGCCAGGATACGGAAATAGTTCGAAAGAATGATGAATACGAGGCCGAGCAAGAACCGCCATCTGTACTTCCAGAAATACTTGTTGACCGCCTTTAAGTGCTTCAAACCATTAATTTGACCGAAGGTACGAACCCGCCCCGAAAAAATTTGGCCATTCCCCCCTACCCCCTAATTTTGCGCCCGGAGAGATGGCAGAGCGGTCGATTGCGGCGGTCTTGAAAACCGTTGAGGGTAAAACCTCCGGGGGTTCGAATCCCTCTCTCTCCGCAAGCGAGCATTTGCCCCATTTGGGAATTGACAACAGGAGATTCTGAAAAGCACACCGTATTTGCGATCTCAAAATGTCACTGTTGAGCCGGTACTCCGTTCAACAACTGCGAGATATGAGAGTAGAAATCGCCGATCTGAAAGGGCTTCAGCATATAATCGTTCATCCCGGCTGAGAGACAACGTTTTTTCCCGCCCGGCGTAGCACCCGCGGTCATGGCTAATATGGGCGTGTCCAAGCTCAACTTCTCCCGCAGCTGTCGCGTCGCCTCATATCCGTCCATCACTGGCATCTGTAGGTCCATGATAATCATATCGAAGCGTTCGCGCTCCAGCAGCCGGACTGCCTCCGCCCCATCGCCAGCTATAGTTACTGATGCACCCGCCATTCGTAAAGCACGGTCCGTGATCTGCTGATTGATCGGGTTATCTTCGACCACGAGGAAGCGGAGGTCATTCAACAAACGCGCTTGTTCCACATTATCCATCGCGACTGTCTCCGTTGCCTGGCGGTCAATGCCCGGTTCCCCCGTCTTTATCTTGGTGTAATCGAGAATGTCATCAATGGTCGTTCCTAGCTGTTTAACCAATTGGTCGATGGTTCCCACAAGCTCCTGCTGCTCCGACGTCAGTGTCGTACCACGAAGCATCCGCGCCAACCCTTGGATGCCATTCATTGGCGTGCGGATCTCGTGGCTCATATTTGCAAGAAATTGCTCCTCCATCTTTCTTGCATCTTCCAATTCCCGCCCGGTAGTTTCCAGCGCGAGCTGGAGCGCCTTCGTCTCGGAAATATCGCGCACAAAACATTGGAAACCTGCCACAACGCCCTCCTTCTTTCTAAGCACTGCAATCTGTTCTACCCACTTTCTGCGCCCGGTGCGTGTCATCGCCCGAAACTCCAGTGTCGTCTCCATTGTTTGCCGCCCAAATTGTCGTACATAATGCTTGGCTACCATTGCAAAGAACTCGGGATCTACGAGGAAGGAATAATGTCTCCCGACGACTTCATCTTCGTAGTACCCCATTAGCCCGAGTACTCCCGGGCTTACAAAATCGATGACACCATCGGTGTCCGCAGAATAAATGACGCCGCTGAAATGATCGACTATTTCCCGGTAACGGAACTCACCGGCTGTCTTTGCTCCGGCCGGCTTACCTCGTCGCCAAACATAAATCCCGCAGGCCAGGGCGGCGATCGCAGCGCCAAAAATAGCGCCCATATGCACAAAGTAAATTGGGATCACAGGATATTGGGTATTAACTGTATTCTCGCGGAAGGGTTACGATAAGGACACAGCCCATTCCGGGAGCGGTTTCCATCGCCACCTGGCCACCGTATAGCTTGGTTCGTTCGTAAATATTGGATAAGCCCAGGCCATGCCGCGTCGTGGTGGGATCAAACCCTCGGCCGTCGTCGGCGATCTCCAGCCGAACATGTTGCTCAGCGCCTTGAAGGTCAATTACCACATGTTTAGCCCGTGCGTATTTGACGATATTTTTGATCTGCTCCTGGACGATTCGTAAAAGCGTAATCTTCCGGTGGTCGTCGAGGGATTCGATTAACTTTCTGTTGTCATGCAGGAACCGGATCCCGAAGGGCTTGCAATATTGCAGATCCCGTACAAGTCGCCGGATGCTCTCAGTCAGTCCAATATCCTTAAAATCGGGCATCACCATTTCGCGGGACAGACTGCGAATTTCTTCGATAGCCAGCGTCAGGATCTCCGAAGCCCGGGCCTTCACATGTCGGAACTCGCCGCTGCCGGGTTCCAGGTGTCCGAGAAATAGCTGTGCGCTGGCCAGCATCTGGTTGATATTGTCATGCAGCTCATGAGCAAGTCTTGCCCGCTCGTCCTGCTGTGCCCGGATGATCGCTTCCGCCGACACCAGGGATACGCCGGTCGGTGCGCTTTCCTCATCGTGCGGCATGGCCTGCAGCGCCTCGCCAAATACATCTTCTCCGAGAAAGAGCAGTCTGCTTTCCTCGCTGCCCGGAAAAAAACTGATCTGCCATTGGATCCATTGATAAGGACTGTTCATCACCCGTGCAGCAACCGTGGCAGCGGTCTGTCGTTCCCGGCAACCGCTCATTGCTGTTCTGACGCGTTCCTGGTCGGCATGGTGGATCAACTGAGAAACTTGCGCCTTCCCTACGGCGACTTTCGCGCACCGAAAAGTCTGAATGAACTGCGCGTTTACGAAGGTTATTCGCTCATCGGAGTCGACAACAGCCATGTAGAATGGGCGATGTTGTTGGCGTGAATCGGCCCACTTGTCGAGATTGATCGGGAGGCTCATGGAAGGATCGGTGGTTTATAAGTAGGGATCAATGGGTTATCAGGCGACAGCCAATTCTTGGGGAATCCGTGCAAAATCCATGGATTTATCGAAGAACCGGCTGGCACCCATCTCTTTGCAGATCGCCCGATATTTTTCGGATGCATGGTTAGTCATGACGAAAACCACGATCTGGTCATATTTTTCGCGAACGAGTCGCAGCAACTCGATGCCGCTATGGTCCGGCAGCTGGATATCCAGCAGGACACAGTCGGGTTTGAATTCCTGTAAAGCCGCCATGGCCTCTTTATAACTGGCGGCGTGCACGACGAATTCGACATTCTCGCTATCCTGCAACATTGGGATTATGCGCTCAATGACCACCAGCGAGTCTTCTACGACCAGCACTACTTTTTTCCCGGTATTCCTATTCATGACGTATATGTTTTGATGATGCAAAGAAAGGAGATGTAACGCCCGAAAAAAATAGATCAGGTTGTCATTTCTGTAGTACTGGCGGAGAAAGGCCAAAGTAGAATATTCACTACAAGCCGTGGAAAAAGGCGTATCAAACCTTCAGAAGTGAAGTGACCACCAACCTGATCTTGCCAAACTCGGTGGATTTGTCTAAAAAGTGTGCCGCGCCCAATTCCCGGCAAACAACCCGGTGCCGGACGCTGGATTGATTACTCAGCATAATCACGGGCACGGTGGGATAATTTTCGCGGATGAATTGGAGCAATTCGATTCCGCTGCGATTTCCCAGGTTGATATCGAGTATTACGAGATCGGGCGTCATTTCGACTAAAATTGCTTCTGCCGATTCATAGCTATTGGCCGAGCGGATCTCGGCAAGAAAATCCAGGGTCTGAAGCAAGGACCTCAGCCGGGAAATGATCAGGGGAGAATCATCGATAAGAAAGACTATTTTGGGCTTTGTTTCGATAGGGCAAAATTACCAAACCTGCAAGACGCAGATGGTAGACCCGTTTCGCTCTTGAC
Organism: Puia sp.; assembly: GCA_035572015.1. Lineage (GTDB taxonomy): Bacteria > Bacteroidota > Bacteroidia > Chitinophagales > Chitinophagaceae > Puia. The sequence goes on from DATNBP010000223.1 coordinate 18,631, forward strand.
TGTCATAAACGGGTCTGCCTCGTTGTAGTCAAAGGACTACGCTGGTATGTTAATGCCTCTCCAGCAAGTTATTCTCTACGGCGTATAAAGTCAGTTCGGCATTGTTCTTCATGTTCATTTTGACAAGCACTCTTGACCGGTAGGTGCTGATCGTCGTAGAGCTCAGGGACAACTTTTCACCGATCTCCGATACCTGCATTCCGGCCGCCAGCAGCTTAAAGACTTCAAATTCCCGGTCGGAGAGGAATTCATGCGGCAGTTTTTCTGCGTCGTTGTCCAGGCTCTCGGCCAGCTTCTCAGCGAGCGCAGGTGTAATGTATTTCTTTCCCATCAGCACCTTGTGTACTGCCTTCACAACCTCAGCCTGCGCTGATTCCTTGGAGAGATAACCGGAGGCGCCCGCTCGCAATACCCTGATCGCATACTGGTCTTCCGGGTGGATGCTCAGGATCAGCACCGGAAGTTTCGGAGACTGTTGGCGGATTTGTTGAAGTACTTCCAGGCCGCCCCGGCCTGGCATTGAAATGTCTGAGATCACCACGTCCCAATGTTCTCTTATGACCCGGTTCAGCAGATCGTCCGAATCGGCGGTCTCCGCGATCTCTGCGCCGGGGAATTCCTCCTGCAACATCTGGTACAGACCCTTGCGGACTACGGCGTGGTCATCGGCAATAATTATTCGCATGTTCTATTCGGTTGTTCAGATCTTTTCTGCTGCGCTCATCGGGATATTAACGATCAGGGTCACGCCCTCTCCGGCTTCACTTCTCACCTCCAATTGCCCGCCCATCATCAGTGCCCGCTCTTTCATCCCCAGCACACCCAGCGTCTTTCGGCCGCCTTCCTGTTGCGGTGGCAGTCCACGGCCGTCATCCCTGACGCGCAAGACTATTTGGTCCTCCTCATACCCCAGGAAGATCTGGACGAGCTTCGCACCAGAATGCCGGGCGACATTAGTCAGCGCTTCCTGACAAATGCGGAACAACCCGATCGACATCTGGGGTGGATACTGCCGGCCGGGCATTCCTGCGCGGAACCGTGTCTTTATCCCCGATCGCTTTTCAAACTCCTCCAACTGCCATTCCACCGCAGCCAGCAAGCCCAGGTCATCGAGAATTCCCGGTCTGAGCTCCGCGGCTATCTTCCGTACCGTCATGATCGTGCGATCCAGCAATTGCAACGTATCTGCCAGGCGCTGGCGCAAAAGGGGCCGGTCGTCTTCCGCCAATTGCTCTTCCACCCAAGCTACATCCATCTTCAATCCCGTCAGTTGCTGTCCCAACTCGTCGTGTATCTCGCGGGCCATATCTGCGCGCTCCTCTTCCCGAATATCCTGAAGGTGCGAAGCCAAATCCCTCAGGTCCGCAGTCGACTGCGATAGCTGCTCGCGCACCTTCTTTTCATCGGAGATATCCCGAAAGAACTGCGAGATCCCATTCGCAGATGGATACATATGTGTTTCCAGCCAGAGTTCCAGCACCTCCGACCACATCTCAAAGTGCTGCTCCTGCTGCGTCCGCATGGCCTTTTCGAAATGCAGCCCAAATGGACTTTTGACCGCAATCGGGAACTCCCGGAAAATGTTTTTTCCTTGGACGTCAATGCCGACCTTGCTCATCATTTCCGTTGCCCGGCCATTTAAATAGACAATGGTGCCGGACCGGTCGTAAGCCATAAAAGCGTCCGTCACGCGCTGGAAGATCTCCCTTAGCTCAGCCGTCTTTTCTTCAACTTGCCGGGACAGTTCTTCGTTGAACTTGATCAAGCGCTGCTCCGCTTTTAGCCGTTCTGTAATGTCACGGCACACAACTACATAACCGGTCACAGTATTCTGTTCATCCCGAATTGCCGATATGGAGACGAGCATGTTCAGTGCTACGTTCTTCTTAGTGTAATAAACCAACTCGCCATGCCAGTAGCCTTGCTCCCTCAACTGCTCCCGGATCGCCTGGCGGACAGAAGGGTCTGTCGGGTTCCGAAGGAAATCGCCGAGGACTTGTCCGGCCGCCTCGGCGAGTTGGTATCCGTAAAGCCGTTCAGCTGCCTTATTCCAACTGATGATCCTGAATTCCCGGTCAGTGGAGATTATCGCATCGCTGACGTCTTCCATGAGCCGGGCCTGGTAGCGGATCATTTCAATAGCCTTTTTTTGCTCGGACATGTCGCGCGTGATCTTTGCAAAACCCTGTAACTGCTTGTCATAACCATACACAGCTGTGAAAACGATGTCAGCCCAGAACCGGCTCCCGTTCTTTCTTACCCGCCAGCCCTCGCGATGATAAGATCCATTCTCCGCCGCCATATGCAGATTGTAGGCGGCTTCATTCCGCTCCAGTTCCTCCGGCGTATAAAAGATGCTGATCGGCTGACCGATCACCTCGTCGGCTGTATATCCCTTAATCGCCTGGGCGCCCGGATTCCAACTTTTGATCCTGCCGGTGGTGTCCACCATAAAGATGGCATAGTCCTTAATGCTTCCGACCAGCAGGCCGAAGGTCCGCTCGCTGTCCCTCAGTGCCTCCCATGCAATCTGTTCCGCTTCATATCTCCGGTTCAATAAGCGCGCATTATACCAGATAACCAGAACGAAGCAGATGATAATGGTTAACACAAGTATTGAAACTCCGAACTCGATCGCGTAACCGCCGGAAGGTGTGCGTAGTAGCCTGAGCCATCCCAGGACAACTGGCGCCACGAATGCAAAAGGAACCAGGCGACGTGCTGTGATCGAACCGGCGCCGGATCCCGTCAGGTCCTTCACAATCCCCCGATCCGGTCTTGTGAGCAGCATAGCCGGCGAAGCGAGAAGAAAACAGGCGGTAGTATTTACTGCCATTGGAAAATATTGGAAAACGCCCGGAAATGCTTTGACCCGGTAAATATATTCGAGGATCGACAACAATCCCATCGCGCCCATCGTAAGTGCCAATGGTTGGATCGCGGAGGCAACCCGACCCGTTCCGCGGAGCATCAAAATCGCTAATGTCCAGCAAACAAAGCAAATCGTTGTATTAAATGTCATTCGGCCATGGAAGGCGCGAACCCCATCCCGCCCGAGCCTGTCGGAGAATAAAAACTGATCCACTCCCGCCAGGCCGGGCATGAAATATCCCAGTAGCCGCGCAATGGCGAACAACAGCACCAACGCCGCCAATAAGTAACCCAGAAAGTCCAGCAGCCGGGATCGAATAACGGAGGCAAGGATCAGAAAGGAAAAAGAAGACAACAAAAAGGACAACGCTGTCATTGGATTCATGGCCGGAAGCCCGGTCCCAAACTGTTTGAGGAAAGAAATATCGAATTGCCAGCCGCAAAAGGCCAGAAGGGCCATTAAGATAATAATGGCAATCAATCCCAGGGACAACCGTTGTAGCTGGTTATGGTCGGACAGTTTGGGCTTCTGAAGCGTGTGCATCCGGGGCGAAATTCTCCACATCATCGCGACGCGGAATGTTAATCCTTTTTAAATCAATTGCTTGTAATCAGCGCCCTAGTTGTTTTGTTTAGAGAGTAAAGAGGAATACCTCTTAGGAGTATTACAAAGTAAGACAATTTTGAATGCCTGGAAGACATTTTCCAACAATAATTTAAATCGCCGGATTTCACAGAGGTGTTCAAAGGGTCGGATGAGCCCCACAGAACGTTCGCCCGATATTCCGTACTTCACCCCGCTTTGTTATATTTGGAGACAGTCTGAATTGATTCTCTCCTCATGAAGCAATGGCTCAAGCTTATAGAATAAGGATTTATGAAAAAAATAGGATTTTTATCGTTCGGGCACTGGTCCGATCATCCGGCATACAGAACCCGTTCCGCAAGCGACACCTTGCTGCAATCCATCGATCTGGCCGTTGCCGCCGAAGAAATCGGCCTGGACGGCGCGTATTTTAGGGTTCATCATTTTGCGGCCCAATTGTCATCTCCATTCCCTCTGCTTTCGGCGATCGGCGCGCGGACACGCGACATCGAAATCGGGACGGCTGTTATCGACATGCGCTATGAGAACCCGCTGTATATGGTGGAAGACGCCGGAGCGGCGGATTTGATTTCACGCGGCCGGTTGCAATTGGGGATCAGCAGGGGTTCTCCCGAGCAGGTGATCGACGGATGGCGCTATTTTGGGTATGAGCCCGCGCAAGGAGAAACCGACGCAGATATGGGACGCCGGAAAGCGCTGCAGTTTTTGGAACAGCTGAAAGGAAGTGGATTCGCCGAACCTAACCCGTCTCCCATGTTTCCGAATCCACCGGGAATGTTGCGCCTGGAACCTCACTCCGAAGGGTTGCGGAACCGCATTTGGTGGGGAGCCGCCTCCAATGCCACAGCCGTTTGGGCGGCGGAAAATGGAATGCACCTCCAAAGTTCGACCCTGAAATTCGACGAAAGCGGCAAACCGTTCCATGTACAACAAGCAGAACAAATCAGGTTCTACAGGGAGGCGTGGAAAAAGGCAGGGCACCAGCGAAAACCGAGGGTTTCGGTGAGCCGGTCGATTTTTGCCATAACAACGGAACAGGACAGGTATTTTTTCGGTCAGGGATCCGACAGAGCCGACAAGATCGGGTTCATTGAGAAAGACAAACGCGCCATATTCGGAAGGACCTACGCCGGCGAACCGGACCAACTCGTCAGGGAACTGGCGCAGGACGAAGCCGTCGGCGAAGCGGATACCCTCCTCTTGACGATACCCAATACTTTGGGGGTCGATTACAATATACATTTGCTGACCTCCATCCTGAAGCACGTGGCGCCCGCCTTGGGTTGGCGTTGAATGGGAATGGGAACGCGACCTGCCATCGGCGGCATACCATGCAAATGGGATATGGGCATCTAATTTCCGTATTTCCACGCAGCTAAATATTTCGGCGGAATCGTAACTTGGCTTATGCAACCCGCAGGAGCCCCTCCCGCCCCCGCCATTAGCCGCCAGGCCGTCGTCATCATCCATGGCATGGGTGAGCAACGGCCCAACGCGACGCTTCGCGGGTTCATGCAATGCCTGGTGGACCAGATCACCCTCGAGACGGGCCGGAAGCCCGTCGTATACGAGAAACCGGACAAAGTCTCGGCAACCTATGAAACACGTAGCAAGACGCTCCTGAAAGACGATGCGGCGGGCCGTCCTACCACCCACCTGTATGAGTTCTACTGGGCTTACCACATGCGTGACAACAACTGGGGCGAGATCTTTGCCTGGCTCAGGGGCCTCCTGTTACGGTCTCCCGCTCAGGTGCCTGCCCGCATCAGGAAGGTTTTCTGGTGGCTCTGGGGCATCCTGGTTGCTTGCCTCCTGGCGATAGTCGCCTACCTCGCCATTCCCGGGCTTCATCACCTGGTGGGTTATCTTGCCGGGCTGGGCGGCCTGGTCCTGGTGCTCCGCGGCCTCGCCGGCTTACTGCAATCCGCTATCGTCAATTCGCTCGGGGACGCAGCACGGTATATGAGCGATTACCCGGATAATATCGAACAGCGCCAGGCCATTCGCCGGGAGGGCGTTGATCTGTTGCGGCACCTGCATCATGCAAAGGACGACCTGGGGCGGCCGCTCTACGACAGGGTCATCGTTGCCTCCCATAGCCTGGGTACCGTCATCGCTTATGACCTGCTTCGTCTTTTCTGGGTAGAATGCAGCGAGACCTTCAACAACGATCTCCCGCCGTTCGGCAACCCGGCGATGCGAAAAATGGAAGCGCCGGACTTCAAGGTAACCGGGGACTACGGGCTGAACCAGTTTGATTGCTGGCGATCGCAGCGACGGGCGGGAAACTCCTGGCTCGTCACCGATCTGGTCACCATGGGGTGCCCGCTCGCGTATTTTGACTACCTGATTGTCGATAATCCTGTGGAGTTCCGACGGCGGGTCGCAGAACGCGAATACCCGACCTGTCCGCCGCAGCTGGACAAGCGCTATGGCCTGCACTGGCCGGTGGACCGGCCCGGCCGCCCGGATCCCATCGACCTCCTCAGCTATTCCAGCGTCTTTGCCTGCACCCGTTGGACCAACCTGTACTTTGACACCGATTTTATCGGTGGGCCGCTGCGGCCGGTCCTTGGGGAAGGCATCAATGACGTCGAAATTCCGGCCGATGTCCGGGGCAGATGGCTTCCCTATCCATTCGGCCATACCAATTACTGGGAGGACGGAAAATCGCGTTACCGGGCATTCGGCCAGATCCTCGCCGCGTTGCACCTGGGGCAATAATCCAGTACCCGTTTCGATTTTTCCGCGACCTGAACTACCTTAGTGGAAGGTATACCTTCTGGCAGGACCGCCTCTTATCCGTAACTTCAAATAACGACCTATGCCGATTTACATGGACCGCCACGATGTTGGCCAGAAAGTGACAGCCGATGACGTCGCAAAACTGCACCAGGAAGACCTCAGGGTCGAACACCTGTTTGGCTGTAAGGGAATGACCTATTGGTTTGACGAGAAGCGAAACACCGCGTTCTGTCTGATTGAAGCGCCGGATATGGCGGCTGTCCATGCTATGCACAAGCATGCTCATGGAGAAGTTCCCAACCGCGTCATCGAGGTCAGTACGGTCCTCGTCGAATCCTTCCTCGGCCGGATCGAAGATCCGGAACACACGGGCGCAGGCCCGCTCAACATCATCGATGAGTCGGCCTTCCGCATCGTCATGATGGTGGTGTTGAAAAGGTTCTCGCCCGCGTCTGCAGAGTCGGAGGAAATCCGAGGCCTGGTCGGTCAGTTCCACGAGGACGTCCAAAGGATAGCCGGTTCATCCGGCGGCAGAAAGGTTCGCCATTCCGAAAATCGCCAGGTCGTTTCCTTTACGAACGTGGCTGCGGCCGTCCATGTGGCGCGTGAAATCCAGGCGCGATACAATAACGTAAAGACCCGGCTCGCACCGGCAACGCTAAAGATCGGCTTGAGCGCCGGGGAACCCGTTACGGACAAGAAGCATATTTTCGAAGACGCGATCCGGCTGGCGGACCGCATGTGCCGGATCGTAAAGGGAGACATCATCCTGTCTGCGGAAGTTGGCGACCTGTACGACAGCGAAAAACCCGGTCGTCTTAAGAAGGAGAAGACGACCCATTGTCTCACCCCGCTGGAGGAACGGTTCCTGACCGACCTGATGGATTTCACCGAATCGGCATGGCGCGATCTGAACGTCAGGGTGGACGATTTTGGCAAACCGATCGGGTGCAGCAAATCCCAGCTTTATCGCAAATTGATGTCCCTCACGGGAAAGTCGCCCAACTCATTTCTGCGGGAATACCGCCTGCATGAGGCGCTGACCTTGCTGAACAAACAATCCAAAAATATCTCCGAGGTTGCGTTTGAAACCGGCTTCAACAGCCCTTCCTATTTTTCGAAATGCTTTCAGAAGCAATACGGCCGCCTGCCTTCTGACTACCTGTCGGAATTGGCCGGCTGATCCCCGACCGCCGCTTGAATCAAAATTGCGGGTTTTTGATCCAATTGTGGTATCCGCCGAAAAGAGCTACCGTTATCTTTGGGCCACTCCAACAATTCAAGGAACAAAAACTTTTATTTATGGCAAATCTGGTAAAGGACCTGGATCCTGCAGCCATTAAAAACCTGGCTTCCCAGGTAAGAGGCGGCATCATCCTTCCCGGCCACGAACAATACGACCGGGCCCGCAAGGTTTACAATGCAATGATCGACCGGCACCCCGGGATGATCGTCCAATGCACCGATGTGGCGGATGTGGTTTCTGCTGTAAAATTCGCCGGTGAGCACGGGTTGCTCGTGGCCGTTCGGGGCGGCGGCCATAACGGCGGCGGCCTGGGACTTTGCGACGACGGAATGGTCATCGATCTGTCGGGAATTAAATACGTACTCGTCGACGCCGCAACTCGTACGGTCCGGGTTGGCGGAGGCAACACGCTTGGAGAGGTGGACCATGCTACCCATGCTTTCGGGCTGGCCATTCCTGCCGGGATCATTTCGACGACAGGGATCGGCGGACTCACGCTAGGCGGCGGCGTCGGCTATCTTTCCAGGAAATACGGGCTGACGATCGACAATTTGCTTGAGGCCGAAGTCGTGCTGGCCAATGGCAGCGTGGTGATCGCCAATGCCAACCAAAATCCCGATCTGTTTTGGGCCCTCCGCGGCGGCGGCGGAAATTTTGGGATCGTTACTTCTTTCAAATTCCAGGCCCATCCCGTCCGGGAGGTGTTCGGCGGACCGACCCTTTGGCCCATCGAGCAAACCGGCGAGATCATGGAATGGTACCACGAATTCATCCGCGACGCGCCGGACGAACTGAACGGTTTCATCGCTGTCATGACGATCCCGGGACCGCCGTTCCCGGAATCCCTGCACCATAAAAAATTCTGCGGCATCGTCTGGTGTTACACCGGCGATATGCTCCGCGCAGAAGAAGTTTTCAAGCCTGTCCGCGCAAAGAAGCCTGTATTCGAACACATGGGACCGATGCCCTACCCGGCGATCCAACGGTTGTTCGACGGCCTGCTGCCGCCGGGCCTGCAATGGTATTGGCGTGCCGACTTTTTTGACGAGATCGGCGAAGAGGCGCGGAACATCCATTTCGAATTCGGGAAGAAGATCCCGACGCCGCTATCCCAGATGCATTTGTACCCGATCTCCGGCGCCGCAAGCAGGGTGGCAGCCGATGCAACGCCCTGGGCTTACCGGCACGCCAAATACGCCGGCGTGATCATTGGTATCGATCCGGATCCCGCCAACGCGGACAAGATCACGGCCTGGTGCAAAGACTATTGGGAAGCGCTCCACCCGCATTCCTGTGGCGGCGCGTATATCAATTTCATCATGAACGAAGGGCAGGAACGGGTCAAAGCGTGCTACGGCCGGAACTATGACCGGCTGGCCGCCATCAAAAGAAAATACGACCCGGGGAATTTTTTCCGTGTCAACCAGAACATCGTTCCCGCGCCCGAACAGACGGCTGTCCCGGCTTAGTGTTTCAATTCCCTGATCGGAACCTGTGGCGACAGCACTTCATGGTCTTTCTCGACGACGATGTCACCGGGAAGGGTGAAGCTGGCGGATTGGCTGATGTCTTCAGACGAAGCACCGATCTTTACGGTATACGTCCCATGCTCCGCAATCCAGGAAGTGGACCGCGTGTCGAAGGACGCGAGGTCTGCTGCCCTCAGGGTAAAACTGAGCGTTTGCGATTTCCCCGGCTGGAGGAGGGCCGTCTTCCCGAACGCCTTCAGTTCCTCAGCGGGTTTGTCCATCTTTTGCGCCGGGGCGCTGAGATACAGTTCCACCACGTCTTTTCCCGCTACCTGCCCCGTGTTGGTCACTGTCACTGAAGCAACCAGCGTCCCTGTAAAAGAGGAAGCACTTAGGGTCAGATTGGAATAGGAAAAGCCGGTATAGGATAGGCCATAGCCGAAATCGTAAGCCGGTTTGACCCCAAAACTGTTGTAAAACCGGTAGCCGACATAGATCCCTTCCCTGTAGACGACTTCGGCGGCGATCTGTTTCATTCCGAAGCTCCCCGTCGTTGCCTTCTCCGGAAATTCCTTGCCCGGGAAATTCTTCGCAGAAGGGACGTCCTCATATTTTGCCGGAAAGGTCGTCGCCAACCGGCCGGAAGGGTTAACTTTTCCGCTGATCACGTCGGCCATGGCGTTGCCGCCTTCCAGACCAGGTTGCCAGGCCAGCAGGATAGCATCCGCCTTGTCCCGCCATTGCATGACGTCGATCACGCCGCCGATGTTGAGGACGACGATCAGCTTTTTGTGTTGTGCGTGAAAAGCATCGGCGATTTGGCCGATCACCGTGCGCTCGGTGTCAGAAAGATAATAGTCGTCCGCCAGCTTCCGGTCCCTGCCTTCGCCCGCATTCCTGCCAAGCGAAAAAATGGCGACATCGGCGGAAGCCGCCTTTTTTGCCAACAGGTCCTTGTCGATCAGGTATTCAGGTGCGGGCGGTGTGGGGTTCATGAATTCGGCAAAGAAGTTCTTTTTCTGATGTCGGGTCGCATAGTCCGCCAGGTAACCGGTATAGGCTTCTTTCAATTCGGGGTCGATCGAATACCCGGCATTGACAAGTCCCTGCGCGAGCGAAATTTTATAGGCCTTATTGACGTCCCCGCTGCCCGTTCCTCCCGCGATCAGGTCGTATCCGTTGATCCCGAAGAGCGCGACATTCCGTGTCCCCCCGGCAATCGGAAGGCTGTGGTCCTCATTCTTCAGCAACACCATCCCTTCGGTAGCAGCTTCGCGGGAAAGTATGGCGTGCTTGCCGAGATCCGGCCGGTCGGAATATTTATAATGCCGGAATGCCGGCGACTCCAGGATGACACGCAGGATACCTGCGACATTTTCATCCAAAGTCTTTTCCGATATAGCGCCGCTTTTTACGCCATCGATGATTTTTTTAGTCTGGTCGGCCGTTCCGGGCATCAAAAGATTGTTCCCGGCATTCATCTGGGCAACGGGGTCTTTGCCGCCAAACCAATCCGTCATGACAAAACCGGTAAAGCCCCACTCCTTCCGCAGGATCGTGGTCAGCAGATCGGCTTCCTGCGACGTATACGTTCCGTTGAGGAGATTATAGGAGCTCATGACCGTCCAGGGCTTCGCCTTTTTTACGGCAATCTCAAATCCCTTCAGATAGATCTCCCGCAACGCCCTTTCGCTGACGATCGTGTTGACGCTGTTCCGGTCGGTCTCCTGGTTATTGGCAACAAAGTGCTTGATCGACGTACCCACCCCGTTCGACTGGATTCCCCGCACCATGGCCGCTGCGATGTCTCCTGAAATCAACGGGTCCTCCGAATAATATTCGAAGTTCCGGCCGCCCAGGGGATTGCGGTGAATATTCATGGCGGGGCCGAGCATGACGTCAATGCCGTACTCTTTTGCCTCCTCGCCGAACGCGCTGCCGACGCGCTCGACCAATGCAGTATCCCAGGTAGATGCCAGCAAAGTGCCCACCGGCCACGCGGTCGCATAGAAGGTCTTGCCAGGCGCATCCCTGCGGACGGAATCAATCCGCACACCCGCGGGTCCGTCGCTGACTACGATGGAAGGAATACCCAAACGAGGGATAGCAAACGTTGTCCCCGCCGCGCCCGGAACTTTGTCCTGCGTCTGGCCCACAGCCGGGCCGCCATTTGGCCTCGGCATATGGAAACCGTTTCCTACTACGAATTTTGCCTTCTCTTCCAGAGTCATCGCCTTGACGAGCGCGGAGACGGGATCCTTGTCAAGTTGTGGTGCGGGAACGTTCTGGGCATTTCCGGAAAATGGCTGCAACAGGACAAACCCGGCGAGCCAACAGGCGGACCGGCGGAGAAGGGATTGCATTTTCATGACAAGTGTATTGGGACCTCAAAAATACGCCTATTGTATAATAATGATACAATAACAGGGAGTATTTTTTTAGGGCATGGAGCTTGGCCCCGGCGCTCATCGGCCGTCGCCGGGAATCCGGTCTGCTCGAGACCGAAGCCGCACAAGGTCGCCATCCGCTGGGAGGCAAGTGACTATGCCCTGACGACCGTCAGGAGAGAAAGGATCCGTTTGTACAACTCGGTAAATTCAAACGGTTTTGTCATGTAATCGTTCATTCCGACTTCCTGACACCGTTTCTGCTCTCCGACAAGCGCCGTCGCCGTCATGGCGATGATGGGAACAGGCAGCCGGAGATGCTGCCGGATATATTGAGTAGCCGCGTAGCCGTCCATCACGGGCATCTGCAGGTCCATGATCACCAGGTCGTACTGTTCTCCTTGCCGGAGATAGCGGATCGCAAGTTCCCCATTGCCCGCCACCTGCACATCGCCGCCCCCTCTTCTAAGCACGTGTTCCACCAACTGCTGGTTGACCTCATTGTCCTCCACAACCAGGAAGCGTTTACCGGCAAGGCACAGACTGTAGTCCGCGAGCACGGCCGTTACGGGGGGGAGAGGTATGCCGGTCTCTTCGGTCGTCACGAACGAATAGGAAAGCTCGAAACTGAATTCAGACCCTCTTCCTTCGACGCTGTCGACCGACAGCTGGCCGCCCTGCAATTGCACCAGTCGCTGGCTGATGGCGAGTCCCAGTCCAGTCCCGCCATATCGCCGGGAAATATCCATCCCCGCCTGCGAAAAGTGGTCGAAGATGTAGGGCAGGCTGCCTTCGGGGATGCCAATGCCAGTGTCGGAAACGGAAAACCGGAGCGTGACCGAGTCGGCCTGTTTCCGCTGCAACCCGACGCGTACTGCCACTGATCCCGCCTCGGTGAACTTCACGGCATTACCGATCAGGTTGATCAGTATCTGGTTGAGCCGGTAAGGGTCGCCGCAGATCGTTTCAGGTATGCCCGGATCGGCCGTAACCTGCCACAGCAGTTTCTTTTTCTTCAGGCGGTGGTCGAAGATCCCTTTTACATTGTCCAATACATCCCTGAGCCGGAAATCGATCTTTTCTATCGTCAGCTTCCCGGCCTTGATCTTCGAAAAATCGAGAATATCATTGATGATGACCAGCAGGTTGTTGACCGACCGCTTGATGATCCGGGCAAACTCCTTTTGCTGATCCGTCAGGCTGGTGTCCAGCAGAAGATCGGTCATGCCCTGTATGCCATTCATCGGCGTGCGGATCTCATGACTCATATTAGCCAGGAACAGCTCCTGCATTTCCTTTGCTTTTTGCGCCTCGCGGGTGGCGCAGATCAGTTGCTGCTGGTAGTTGACGCGCTCGGTGATGTCGGTGGCGATCCCGCCGATGCCGATTTGCCTGCCGTGAATGTCCAGCAATGGGAACTTGATCGAGAGCAAATGAACCTCCCTCCCCTCATGCTGCACGACCTCTTCGATTTCGAGCGATTTCCCGGTCCGCATTACCTCCTCGTCCAGCAGCCTGTAGTGGTCTGCGGCGGCCTTGTCGCCGAGATCGTAGTCGGACTTCCCGATGACTTCGCAGTTCCCGATGTGAAGCATCTCCCGGAACCGGCGATTCACGAGCACATACCCTCCTTCGGGGTCCTTTATATACATCAGCGAAGTGCTGTTGTCCAGGATCGACTGCAACCACGCCTGGCTTTCTCTGAGCCTGCCCTCCGCCTGTTTGCGTAACAGGATGTCCTGGTTCAGCCGGACCAGGATGACAAAAATGAAAACAAAAGTGAGGATATTGCCACCGATCAGCAGGAATGCCACCGGCCGGTCGGAGATATTGAAATAGATGACCCAACCTACCAGGCAGAGGGAAAAGAACGAAAAGAAAAGGAGCCAGGCTATCTTGCGTTGAAGGGTGATCTTCGCGGCTGGAGCAAATCGCATACGGGTTAAGGGGTTGTAAGAGCCTGGGCTTTTCACCCTCGGCGTATCAGGATTAACGCGGAAAGACGGATAAGATTTTCCACCCTTCGACTTTTTTGTTGATCTTACCCATCCATACACAGAAACCCTTATATTCCCGTCTGACCGGCCATACACAGCCACCTTCTGGCGCCACGCATCCACCCTCCGACCATAGAGTCAATTGCCAGCCCCCACGCACCCATTCCCGGCCATCCACCTCCAGCTCCAGGCTGCATGGATCTCGCCAACATACCCGCCGCCGCTCCCCGTCTGACTCCCCACCCATGATACACCAACCGTCGCCCGCCTACCCGATCTCGCGAAGCAAATCCGGTATGGCCAGACGCCGCGTATACATCGTCAGCTTCCCTTTTTCGTCGAGCGGCCACTGTTCCCTCGGCCGGTCCCAATACAATTCTACGCCGTTCCTGTCCGGGTCGTCGAGATAAATCGCCTCCGACACGCCGTGATCGGAAGCTCCCGTCAAAGGATAACCGGCGTCCAGCAATCGCTGCACCGCCACCGCGAGATCCCGCCGTTCCGGGTAGAGAATGGCGCTGTGGAACAGGCCGGGCGAAGCCACGGGCGGCGGTGGCTGGCCTTTGCTATACCATACGTTGAGCCCGATATGATGATGATATCCGCCCGCGGAAATAAATGCGGCGTCAGTCCCGTAACGGACCATCAGTTCGAAGCCGAGGAGTCCGCAATAGAAATCCAGCGACCGCTGCAGGTCGCCGACCTTCAGGTGTACATGCCCGATCCTTGTCTGCGGAGGTATGAGATATCGTTCCATCCCCAAATTTACCCAAAACCGCGCTGCGCCCCGGCGCTGCCTTGGGGTTTTTGGGGTATTTTGTTAATGGGATGATAACGAAAGCATTCTTTTACATAACTAAGAAATAATATATCCCCCGGCCCGTTAAACTAAGGCGTGTCAAAACCGTCTTAGGTCAACGACCTTTTGAAAACAAAAACGTAAAATCAGCGTCATTATGAAAACCACAGCAATCTACCGTCTCCTCGTTGTCGTTGGCATCAGCGGGGTCCTTTTTTCCTGTAACAAGAACAGCTCCTCCGGCAATTCGAATACTTCCAACACCAGCCTGCAAGCCAATTCCGATGATGAAACCCGGGTCTCTACCGAAACGGACGCGGCTTTCGACGACGTCAATTCAGCCATGACTGCCCAGTACGGGATCACTGGGGCCGCGACGGCGCGCCAGATGCAGCAAAGAGTACTGGATGGTCCCGGCGGCGTCGATTCCGGCCTGATTTGCGACGCCAATATCTCAGTCGATACGGCAAGCAATCCCCGCACGATCACCATTACTTATGACGGCAATAGCTGTACGCTGAACCGCACCCGCACCGGCAGTATCGTCATCTCCTGGCCCGCCGGCCAGCTCTGGCGCGACTCCGGAGCCGCCGTTACGGTACAGTTCAACAACCTGGCGATCACCCGCCTCAGCGATAACAAGACCATTACGATCAACGGCACCCACACTTATACGAATGCCAGCGGCGGCAGTCTGATCAGTTTACCCAACAACCCGGGCAGCACGGTGATCCACACCATCACCAGCAGCAACATGCAGGTCACGTTCGACAACGGTGCGAAACGAAACTGGAATGTCGCCCGCCAACGCGCATTCACCTATAACCAGGGCTTCGTCGTTACGACCAGCGGTTTGCATACGGACGGCAATCTCAGCGGTATCTCCGAATGGGGTACCGACCGGTTTGGGTCTGCCTTCGAAGTCGCTATCCTCGAACCCCGCGTGATCATGCAGGCCTGCGCCTGGCAG
>DATNBP010000224.1:0-28742 GCA_035572015.1 Puia sp.
CGGCAAGGAAGAAGAAAAGGAAGACAGTGAAAGGGCCGGAGCCTACGCCGCGCTGCACCGGTACGGCGACAGGCAGCGGGAAGGAGTAGAGACCAGGGTCCAGGGCTCCATCTACCGTGTGGAACTAGACGTCACGCATCCGCTGGCCTTTGGTTATCCCGATCATTATTATACGCTCAAGCAAGACGACGACGTGTACGAATTCATCCGCGAGGGCGGGTGGAATGTAGGCGTGATCAAAAAAGACGACTACGTCAGCGGCTTTACCGGAAATAAAGCCAAGGAGCGGCTCAGGGACGGACTGATCTTCGGTGTTGAGGACATGGGCCGCGGAAAGATCATATATATGGCGGACGACCCCTTGTTCCGCAGCTTTTGGGAAAACGGAAAATTGCTTTTCTGCAATGCGGTGTTCCTGGTAGGACAGTAAGATAGCCGAACGACCGGCATAAGCGACCTGGGCGGCCAATAAGGGTGAACGGTAAGGCCGGTTGATCCTAAGCACTTATCTTGCGTCCCGTGGCGAAGGGGCGTAGCGGGACATGGCGTCCGGGCCGTGCACGCAACCGGGGCTTAGCTTTCGCACACCCGGGGCCGGGCAATCTCAATAAAAGACTATGGAATGAATAAGATCGTTGTTTGTTGTCTCTTTGCTTTCCTCACATCGTCCGGCCTGCGGGCGCAAGCGCCGGCCACGATCACCTCGGGAGATATTTATTTACGGTTGAAAAAATTGAATGTATTGGGGACGGTGTTGTATGTGGCCGCCCATCCCGATGACGAAAATTCGCGTTTGATAGCCTATATGGCCAAGGGCAGGTTATATAGGACTGCCTATATGTCCATGACGCGCGGCGACGGCGGCCAGAACCTGATCGGCGACGAGCAGGGGGTCGAACTGGGGTTGATCCGGACGCAGGAAATGATGGCAGCCCGGCGGGTGGATGGTGCAGAGCAGTTCTTTTCGCGGGCGTATGACTTCGGATTTTCGAAATCCACAGCCGAGGCGCTGAAGACCTGGGATAAGGACAAGATCCTGAGCGATGTTGTCTGGGTGATCCGGAAATATCAACCCGATGTCATCATCACCCGCTTTCCGCCGGACAGCCGGGCGGGCCACGGGCATCATTCCGCTTCCGCCGTGTTGGCGCATGAAGCATTCGATGCGGCCGCCGACCCGAAGCGGTTCCCGGAGCAATTGCGGCTTGGCGTGAAACCCTGGCAGGCGAAAAGAGTGCTGTGGAACTCGTTCAATTTCGGTCCCGGCGCCAACACGACCAGCGACGATCAGCTTAAGATAGATGTCGGCGGTTTCAATCCCATCGTCGGCAAAAGTTATGGGGAGCTCGCGGCGATCAGCAGGACCAATCATAAAAGCCAGGGCGCTGCGCTTACGCCGGCCCGGGGACAATCGATGGAATATTTTACGTTGGTGGCGGGCGATGCGGCGCATAGCGATCCGATGGACGGAGTGGTTACCACATGGAACCGGGTCCCCGGCGCTGAACATATTGCCCCCATGGTCGATGAGGTCATCCGGGAGTATTCGCTGGACGCGCCGGAAAAATGCGTTCCCGGGCTGGTCAGGATCTATAAGGCGATAGAGAAGCTGCCGGAAGGGTACTGGCGAACGGAAAAGCTGAAGGAAGTACGCGAGTTGATCGGGGAGTGCAGCGGGCTGTGGCTCGAAGCCGTAGCCCGATCGCCATACATAGCCCAGGGGGATTCCCTCGCCCTTACCGTTGTGCTGAATAACCGGCTTGGCGCGGAGATGGTCGTAAAGGATGTCAAAATAGGAACGCCCGGGGAATGGGGCGAGGCGCCGCTGGCGGGCCGTCCCGACCTGGATACCGTGCTGACCCTGCGCCTCGATGCCGACCGGAATTATTTTTTTACGCGAACGATGCGTGTCGCAGCCGACAAGGCGATCACGCAACCCTACTGGCTGCAAGAACCCATGTCCGCGGGGCATTTCAACGTCGCCGACCAGCGGCTGATCGGCGACCCTCAGGGAGCGCCTGCGTATCAAGCGCTGTTCACTATCGCAGTGGATGGCGAAGATTTAGTATTTCAACGCCCGGTTCAATATAAGGTAACCGACCCCGTGCGGGGCGAATTGTACGAGCCGGTGACGGTCGAACCACCTTATACAGCGACCCTCGACCCGGAGATGCTTGTTTTCCCGGCCCGGGATGCCAAAGCGTTTCAGGCCAACCTCGAGCGGCACAGTGAAAATGCGGGCCCCGTATCCCAATCCTTTACTCCGGTGAGCGGTGTGGTGATGGCGGCCGGACCGGGATTGGACGGGCCGGGATCAAAGGAGTGGACGGCCAGGCCGGACGGAAAGGCGGAAGGTCTGAAGTCCGGAGATCTGCTGATCGACAAACCGGGGGGCAAGACCGGGAAGGATACCGCACGGGTCCTGTTGACGATCGCCTATCAGCATATTCCCCGGATCGACTATTTCCGGCCGGCCGAAGAGAAATTCGTCGTGGCGGACATCCGTATGGCGGGACATCGTATCGGGTATATCGAGGGGGCGGGCGATAAGGTCGCCCAGGCGCTGCAGCAGATGGGCTATGAGGTCGTTCTGCTGAATGAGAACAATCTGACTTCCGCGGCTTCCCTGCAGCAATTCGACGCGATCATCGCCGGCGTCCGGGCGTACGATGTCCATCCCTGGCTCGCGGGGCGGCATGCCGTACTGATGGACTATGTAAAGAACGGCGGCAACTTCATCGTGCAATACAACCGGGGCGGCCTGGGCCAGATGAAGACCACTATCGGCCCTTATCCTTTTGCAGTGGCGAATATCCGCGTGACGAATGAAAATGCCACGGTCAATTTTGCGCTGCCGGACCATCAGGTACTGCGGTTTCCCAACAAGATCACGGAAGCGGATTTTAGTGGTTGGATACAGGAGCGAGGCATCTATTTCGCAGGCCAGACCGATACGGCCTATAAAGAGGTGTTGTCAATGAGGGACCCCGGGGAGCCGGAACAGAAAGGAAGCCTGATCATCGCGAATTACGGAAAAGGGGATTTCGTCTATACCGGGCTGGTATTTTTCCGGGAATTGCCTGCGGGCGTGCCGGGGGCTTACCGGCTAATGGCTAACATTATTGCATTGAACCAAAAGAAGGCATTTTAATCGGGTATGAAAAATCGACGGGATGTGGCCATCGCGGTGGCTATTGTTGCAGGCTTGATTTTGGGTGAGGTGATCAAACGCGTGACGATCGGATTGTTGATCGGGCTGGGAATCGGGCTGCTGGTGGCTTCCCTGATCTCCAACAGACGCAAAAGATAGGAGTCAAGGCGACTAAACGAACGACAAATATGGAACAGGGGAAGGATCGCGGGGAAAGGGCACCGCTTTTTGGAAAATGGGGCTACTGGTATGCGCTGGTGGCCGGATTCCTTTTGCTGTGCATCGGCGTCTTCTATTTTCTTACCAAACATTTTTCATGAGCCGCCCGGACTGGATCGTGCTGGTAGTTACCTTGCTGGCGATCATCGCGTACGGTTTGTACAAGAGCAGGACCAGCAGAGACCTGGACGGATATATTTTGTCGAACCGGACCGTGCCCTGGTATATGGTGCTGCTTGGCATCATGGGCACGCAGGCAAGCGCGGTCACCTTCTTGTCGGCGCCGGGCCAGGCCTATACAGACGGGATGCGCTTTGTGGAATACTATTTCGGGTTGCCGCTGGCGATGATAGTGGTCTGTATCACTTTTGTGCCGATCTTCCACCGGCTGAAGGTCTACACCGCGTATGAGTTCCTCGAACGGCGTTTCGACCTCAAGACCCGCGCCCTCACGGCATTTCTTTTTTTGCTGCAGCGCGGACTGTCGACGGGTATCAGCATTGCAGCGCCGTCGATCATCCTCTCCTCGCTGCTCGGCTGGAATATTATCTGGACCAATATCATCATGGGTGGCGTGCTGATCATTTACACCGTCACGGGCGGCGCCAAGGCGGTGGCCTATACGCAACAGCTGCAGATGATCATCATTTTCGCCGGCATGGCGATCGCCGGGCTGATCGTCGTACACCGGTTGCCGCCCGGTGTGGGATGGAAGGAAGTCATGCACCTGGCCGGGCGGGCCGGGAAGCTGAATATTGTCACGACAGGTTTCGAAGGTCATAAAGGGTTCGATTGGAACGACCGGTACAACCTTCTCAGCGGGATCATCGGCGGGTTTTTCCTTGCGCTTTCCTATTTCGGAACGGACCAATCGCAGGTGGGGCGATATCTGACCGCGCGGTCGCTTCGCGAAAGCCGGCTGGGGCTGTTGCTGAATGGGTTGGTCAAGGTTCCGATGCAGTTCCTGATCCTGCTGCTAGGCGTTTTTGTTTTTGTATTCTACCAGTATAACCGGCGGCCCGTATTCTTTAACGAGTCCCAGCTGACGACGCTAGCACATTCCAGGTACGGCGATTCGATCCGGGTGCTCCGGGAAAGGTACAATGCAGAAGAGCAGGAACGGGTGGCGCTCGCCAACAGCGGCGGCGGCGTCCGCCTCGATCAGCTGGAGGTCTTGCAGGCGGCCGACCGGGCGACGGTGAAACGGTGGCTTGGCGAGGTTGGCGGAGACGCGAATGATACCAACTATATCTTTTTGCGGTTTGTTACGGATTATCTGCCGGTGGGACTGATCGGGTTACTGATCGCGGTCATTATGCTGGCCGCCTGGGGGTCCATCGCCGCGGCTTTGAATTCCCTGGCTTCGTGTACCATTGTAGACTTTCACCGGCGGTTCTCCCGGCAGCCGCTCGCCCCGGAGCGCGAATACCGGCTTTCGAGATGGTATACCTTGTTGTGGGGCATCATCTGCGTCGCTATGGCGCAACTGGCCTATAATGTGGGCAACAGCCTGATCGAAGCCGTGAATGTCCTGGGGTCGCTGTTCTACGGCGTGGTCCTGGGTGTATTCCTGGTGGCGTTTTATCGCCGGAAAGTGGGCGGTCAGGCAGTGTTCATCAGTGCAGTGATTGTCGAAGCAGGCGTGATCGTGCTGGCAATTTTAGGGAAAAGGGGGATCGTGCCGCTTAGCTTTTTGTGGTACAATGCGGTGGGGGCGGTGGGCGTGTTGGTGCTCAGCGAAGTCCTTCAGGCGGTCATTGGGCGCGCCAGGAAATATGATAAAAATGCAATGTCTTAATTGGCTGGGGATCGAAACGTCTCCGATCCCAGCTTCGACAATGGATTCACAACCATCAGCTTCCATTATCGCTAAAGAAATGAAAGTTTTCATGGCCGCACTAGATAGCGATAAACGGAAAGAAAAACCGCTCTCTGCGATGGCGGAGAGCGGTTCATAAATGTGCGCTTCGCTACTGCAAGGAAGCGATCAGTTTCTCGTTCAGCGCAACGTAGTCGCTGTTGCCTGCTTTCCTGGCCAGTTCCATCGACTTTTGGGCGGTTGCTACTGCATCCTGTTTCCGGCCCAGTTTAGCAAGACAGCGGGCCTTCTGATAAACGGCAAAATACGTCGGGTCTTCCGCGATGGCCTTGTCGAACCACCCGAGCGCCTTATTGAGGTCCTTTCCGTTGTCCAGATAGTAGATTGCGGCCTGGTAATAGGGATGGGTGTCCCGGTTCATAAGGTTCCCGATCTGCGCCATGACCCGGGCATCCGTGTTCGTGCTGATCGGGAAGCCGATGGCGACGTTATCCCAAAGCAGGTCGAGGTTGCAGGAGCTGCCCGTGAGGTTGGAAAATTCGAGGGTCATCGTCTCGACCGAGAAAGGCAGCTGGTGGGGCGCCGCATCCACGCGGACAATATCCTGGTCCTGCCGGTAAGCGGCGGGACTGGTCACATCCGTTTGGTGGCTGATGATAAAGGTCCAGGAGTCCGCGCCGGGGATGGACAAAAGGCCATATTTACCGGGGGGGATCGTCGTGCCGCCAATGCTGACCGTGTCGCCGAACGTTAGGGTGGTCGCCTGGTTTGCGCCGGTGCGCCAGACCTTTCCAAAGGGGACAAGGTCGCCGAATATCTTGCGGCCTTTTACGCCGGGGCGGGAATAGGAAAGTTCGATGGACGAAAGACCGAAGTCCTGACGGACGAATTGCGGGGCGGAGACGGGCGGCGTTTTGAGTGTTTGGGCGCGTACTGCAAGCATGAGAGAGCAGCAGACGGCCAGCAACGGTAAAATTTTTTGCATGTTATGGTGGATTTGTGCTCCGAAATTACGGGATGCCCGGCAATCGGGCGTTTAGAAATTAACCGTGACGGAGGCTCGGGCCGGTCTGCCTGTCAGGAGGCGCCAGGCGGGGCCATCCGTGACGAGCCGGATAATTCCCGCATCGTGCGCCGGAGAAAGGGATTGCTCGATCTTGAACATCGTCAGGCTGCCATTGCGATTGACGATAAATGACAGGGTTTCCGTTCCATGGATGCCGGCATCCAAACCAAGCTTATTCTTCATGTCGTCGATGTATTCGAGGTATGCCCGGCGCCCGATGACGGGCGCAGCCCGGATCCAGAGCGAGTCAAGATCTTCCCCGTTGCCGGATGGCGCGGCCACCCTGGTCTCCTTGCGGTTCGCTCCAAAGCCTGTGACAACCACTTCGTCCAGCTTGGCGGTTTCAGGCATGAGCCGGATAATATTGTCTTGTGCCTGACTGGAGCTGAGCGAATTGATTGCCAGCGACTGCTGTTCGTACCCAATGCTGGAGACGGTCAACAGGCCGGTGGTGTCGACGGGGGAAATCCTGAATTTGAATTGCCCGAGGGCATCGGTGACGGTTCCGGTTCCCGCCGGGCTTTTCAATGACACCAGTGCACCGGAGATCGGATGGTTATGCTGATCGGTCACGACACCCTGGTATACGACAGCGAAGCCGGCTGGGAACATGAGCGCTTTGTTGAGCGCCAGACTGCGTCCATCGCGGAGCGTGTCCGGAGAGAAGCGGGCCGTGGCATTGGCCAAAGCCATTGGGGGCCGTTGCCGGCTGTCCCGCGAGACGGGAGCTAATACCAGGGCCGGGCTGTCGGCGATGGCGGCCGATGGAATATTTTTGTGCGACGGGTTTGCCTTGTTGAAGGTGACGGCCGGGGGTGGCATGGGTTTGGCCGTCGCGGTGACGGCTGAAGAACTGGCAGCGGGTTGTCGTGAGGCGGCGATGGGGGCGGGGGTGGACTTTGAAGCGGAGGCGATGGAGGCGGTGGCGGACTTTGAGGCGCCAGCAGTTGTGGCGGCAGTTGAGTCTGCGGTGGCGGAAGCGCTGGTTGTGGGAGCGGGGGTGGCGGTGGCGGAGGCGCCGGTGATCGGAGCGGTCCCGACTTTGGGTCCAACAGCAGCGGGCCGTTCGTTCCGGGCCAGCGCGGTCACGGTCGCGTGTTGCCGGGCGATGAAGTAAAAGAAACCGTATCCGATCCCTAGTAGCAGGACAAGGATCGCGGCTACCGGTAGCGGGTATCGAAGAAAGAAGGGCTTGCGCCTGTTGGTTGCCACTCTTGCCGCCAACCGTTCACGAAGGCCGGAAAGGTCTTGCTGCAAGGATGATGCTGGGGGGAGGGCAGGATGGAGTCCAAAGCCTTCCAGTGCATCTGCCAAAAAAGGATCGTCGAGCGCGGCGCGCTCAAGTCTGTGGGACTCGTCGGCGGACAGTTCTGCCTTCAGGTATTTTTCGATATCCCGGTTGGAAAATGGGGCGGTATGTTTGGCTCGGCCGCTCATTTCGTCTCTGTTTCGGGAATGGGTCGGTTCTCGTGGCGCTCCATGCAGATCCGCAGGTTCCGCCTGCCGTTCTGGACCAAACTGCGTACTTTATTCCAATCGAATCCCGTGATCGTCTCAATTTCCTTATAACACCTATTTTCCAGGTAAAAGAGGGTTACCACCTTCTTTTGATCCGCGGAAAGGGTTGCGATGCAATCGGATAAGTGGTCCAGGCGGGCTTCTTTTTCCATTTTGTCCTGTAGATGCAATTCTTCCTCGCTTTGCACAAACTCAGGTTCCAGCGGGCTGACCTTCAGGCGGCCCGAGGAGCGGAGCTGCATGAGGCAGTAGTTCCTTGCCAGGGTATAGAGCCATGGTTTGAAATTGTTAACGTCGTGCCGGGGGAGCTTCGTTGCAAGCTCTTCGAAGATCTCCATGCTGGCGTCCTTTGCCAGATCCTTATCTTTTAAATACTTAATACAAACGCCAAAGAGGAGGTCGAGATAGCGCTGGTATAGTTGGGCGAGTACCCGGAGGTCCAGCGTCCGGCGAAAGGCGTTGACAAGTTCCTGGTCGCTCGGGCCGGAGCCGTTGCTGTCGGGTATTATCGTTCTGAGAAAGGTCAAAGGCGCTGGCCGGTCGTTTAATAGTTAATCCAATAAAAATACATAAAAATCCCCGGATGTAACCCGCGGACGCGGCTGGAAAAGTGCGATGGAGAATGGCGTAGCCAGCCTCAATTCCGGAAGGCCGGGTGATAGCGGTGTAATGTCTCGCGCAGGAATTCGCGGTCGAGGTGCGTATAAATCTCGGTTGTGGTGATACTTTCATGGCCGAGCATTTCCTGCACCGCCCGGAGGTCGGCGCCGTTTTCGACAAGATGGGTTGCAAACGAATGCCGGAATGTGTGGGGAGAAATGTTTTTGGTAATGCCGGCCTGGCGCACCAGGTCTTTGAGCAACAGGAAGATCATCACCCGGCTCAGCCTGCTGCCACGCCGGTTGAGGAAAAGGATATCCTCCTGTCCCGGCTGGATAGTCAGGTGGGTCCGTATCTCGTTGCGATAAAGCAGGATGTATCCGGCCGCGGTGCTGCCGATCGGGACCAGCCGCTCTTTGTCGCCCTTACCGATCACGCGGACGTAACCCGCCTCGAGGTGGAGGCAGGATATCCGCAGGTTGACGACCTCGCTGACCCTCAGGCCGCAACTATACATCGTCTCAAGAATCGCTTTGTTTCTGCCGCCTTCCGGCTTGCTCAGGTCGATCTGGCCGATGATCTTTTCGATCTCGTCAAAGCTCAGCACATCGGGAAGCGCTCGCTTCAGTTTGGGCGACTCGAGCAGGGTGGTGGGGTCCTGCCGGACGATCTGCTCGATAAAACAATATTTATAGAAAGACCGGATCCCCGAGAGTATGCGGGCTTGCGAAGCCGCGTTGAGGCCGAGTCCGGCAATCCAATGCAGGAAATCCTGAAGGTCTTTCAGGACGATAGTGTCGGGGCCCCTGGCGTCGCCGTTGGTTTGCAGGTATTGGGTCAGTTTGTCCAAATCATGCAGGTACGCTTCGATGGAGTTGTCCGAAAGCGAGCGTTCCAGCTGGAGCCATGCCTTGTATCCTTTCTTATAGGATTCCCACATGTCGCGAAGTTACCCGAAAATATTCTTTGTAACTCCCATCGATTGCGGCATATTTGCATTCATGGGTATCACTGTTAATCTACGTGTCTTCCGGCACCAGGTCGGTCACAACCGGCGACGGATGCGGCATTTCCTGACCCGATTGGAAAAAAAGGTCCCGAGAGGATGGAAGAAGATGGCTGAGGAGGCGGATAAGCTTTCCTGGTCAAAGACCAACTGCCTGGACTGTGCGAATTGCTGCAAAACGATGTCCCCAACCTATACGCGGGAGGATGTCCGTCGGATAGCAGCGCATCTCAACATGACCGAGAAAGCGTTCCGGGAGAAGTGGTTATACAAGGACAAGTCGGGCGACTGGATGAACGTGAAGCAACCTTGCCAGTTTCTCGACACCAGGACAAACCTGTGCAAGGTCTATGAGGTGAGGCCGCGCGACTGTGCGGGCTTTCCGCATCATGACAAGAAGCTGGGCCCGGACTATATGCACATGTACAAACAGAATATAGAATATTGTCCTGCCACTTACCGGATGGTGGAGCGTTTGATGGAACGCCTGTCGGCCGATACGCGATAGGGAAGGAATGCAAGGTCCGGGCGGATGGAGCCTCACAAGTACACATCTTCAACAAAAAAATAGTCGGGCGCCGCATTCTCGCGTAGTGTGATCGCAAGCACGTCGAATTGGACCCGCGTATGTCCGGGATAGTCGGCAAGCCAACGCGCCGCGGCCCGAAGCAGATGCAGGATCTTTTTCCGGCTGACGCTTTGCTCCGGCGGGCCGAATGCGGCAGAGCGCCGGGTTTTTACCTCTATGATATGAAGGATCTGCTCGCGTCCGGCGACGATGTCGATCTCATAGCGCCCATGTCGCCAGTTGCGGTGCAAAATGCAATAGCCTCTGTCGCTGAGCCAGCCGGCGGCGAGGTCTTCGCCTTTCTTACCCACACCGATAGAAGTCGTCATCCTCTTTTGTTGTAACTTGCCTTGAAGTTCGCAAAAGAATATGGAAAAAGAGCGGAAAGTTTACAAGCTGAGCGGTAAGGTTCAACATTATGCCTGGGGCGGCGCCGATTTTATTCCGGCATTGTTGTCGATGCCGAATATGGAAAAGCGACCGTTCGCAGAATATTGGATAGGCGCGCATGAGAATTCGCCTGCGATGGTGGAGACGGATGGATTGGAAAAGGGAGCGGCCGGCGCCGCGGCCGGTCAGGTGGCGCTGGATGCATATATCCGGCAGCGCCCGGCCGAGCGGCTGGGGCCATATACAGCGCAGCGGTTCGGACGTTTGCCCTATCTGCTGAAAATTTTGGACGTCAAGGATATGCTGTCGATCCAGGTGCATCCGTCCAAGCAGGCAGCCGAAGCGGAATTCGCCGCGGAGAATGCGCGCGGCATGGCGCCCGGCGCGCCGGATCGGAATTACAAGGATGACAATCACAAGCCGGAATTGATGGCGGCGCTGAGCGAGTTCTGGCTCCTGCACGGATTCAAACCGGAAGAGGACCTCATCCGGCTGCTGGCGGACACGCCGGAACTGAACTTCCTCACGCCTGTCTTTGCGGTGGGCGGCTATCAGCAGTTATACAGGACCGTGATGGAAATGCCGCAAAAGAACGTGCGCGAAGTGTTGCAACCCTTGCTGGACCGGATCATTCCGCTGTACAAAAGCGGGGAGCTTTCGAGGAACCAGGAACATTTCTGGGCCGCGCGTGCGGCGCTTACCTATGGCGGCCATGGTGAGATCGACCGGGGGATCTTCTCGATCTATTTTTTCAATTTGCTGAACCTGCAACCGGGCGAGGCGATCTTTCAGGCTGCGGGCCTGCCGCATGCGTACCTGGAAGGGCAAAATGTGGAGATCATGGCTAACTCCGATAATGTGTTGCGGGGGGGATTGACCCAGAAGCATGTGGATGTGCCGGAGTTGATGAAACACGTTACCTTCGAAGCGACCAGCCCGCGGATCATTGCCGGGGAGTCCAATGCGGGCCATATCAAAGTGTATGCAACGCCTGCACCGGACTTCGAGCTCAGCAGGATCGGTCTCCTCAGCGGCGAGTCGGTAGGGGTGAAGGCGCACTCTGCAGAGATATTCCTGGTGATGGAAGGCCGTGTCGGAGTGATCGAAGAGGGCGCCGCACCTTTTGGCCGAAAACGCGGGGAGTCCTTCGTGGCTTTCCATGGCGCCAGGTTCGAATTGAAAGCACAGGAAGATGTGGTGATCTTTCGGGCGGCCGTGCCTGCTGCGAAATGATATCAGGCGTTCCGGGACTCTTTTTCAAATTCTTCGTCGACCAGCAGGCAGGCACCATCCGCAGCCGACGTCGCGAGTTCGTCGCAGCGGTTGTTGAATGGATTGTCCGCGTGACCGCGTACCCAAACGAAGCGAATGGTATTCTTCCTGGCAAGTTCATGAAAGTGCAGCCAAAGGTCCCTGTTCTTTTTCCCTCCCTTGAAGTTGGTCGCGATCCAGTTGCGGAGCCATCCTTGCTCCACGGCCTTAACCACATACTGGCTGTCGGAATAGATGGTAATGCGGAGGTTGTCCTTCTTTAGCGCTTCGAGCCCGGCAATGACGGCCATAAGTTCCATCCGGTTGTTGGTCGTATGGCGGTAGCCGGCAGAAAGTTCCTTTTTATGGCCGCCCCAAACGAGGATGGTTCCATAACCGCCCCGGCCGGGATTGCCGCGGGAGGCGCCGTCAGTGTACATCGTCAGTTCTGTGGACATACCTCAAAGATAGGATGGAGTGTTTAGGTTATAGCGTTCAGACCTGGATGACCCCCGTGTTGAAAACCGGGACCTCCGGGTTGTGTGCGGCGGCGAGGAGGCCTTCGGCGATTACCTTGCGGGTATCGACCGGGTCGATAATTCCGTCTACCCAAAGGCGTGCCGCTGCGTAGAACGGAGATGTCTGTTCGTCGTAACGGCCCTTGATCTCGTCTAGCAACCGTTGTTCCTCCGCCGGGTCGATTTCCTTTCCTTTCGTTTTTAGTGCGCTCACCTGGATCTGCAGGAGGGTCTTTGCCGCCTGCTCGCCTCCCATGACCGCGATGCGGGCGGTTGGCCAGGCATAGATGAAGCGGGGATCATAGGCTTTACCGCACATCGCATAGTTTCCGGCGCCATAGGAGTTGCCGATGATAACGGTGATCTTGGGCACGACGGAGTTGGCAACGGCATTGACCAGTTTTGCGCCGTCCTTGATGATCCCCGAATGTTCGCTGCGTGAGCCGACCATGAAGCCGGTGACGTCCTGCAGAAAGACGAGGGGGATCTTTTTCTGGTTGCAGTTCATGATAAACCGGGCGGCTTTATCCGCACTGTCGTTATAGATCACGCCGCCCATTTGAAGCTCCCCCTTCCGGGTTTTAACCATTTTACGCTGATTCGCGACGATCCCAACCGCCCAGCCGTCGATGCGGGCGTAGCCGCATAGGATCGTTTTGCCGTAGTCCTCTTTAAATTGCTGGAATGCAGAGTCATCCACGATGCGCTCAATGATCTCCGTCATATCGTAGGGACGCGTAGGATCCGCGGGGAAAATCCGGTAAAGTTCTTCAGCCGGCCATTTTGGAGGTCTGGGGGGCGTGCGATCGAATACCGGGGTGGGCGGATGTCCAAGTTTACTCACGACCTTTCTGACGTGGTCCAGGCATTCCTGCTCCGTAGCAAATTTGTAATCGGCGATCCCTGAAATTTCGGTGTGCGTGGTAGCACCTCCGAGGGTCTCCGCGTCGATCTGCTCACCGACGGCGGCTTTCACGAGGTATGGCCCGGCGAGGAAGATGGAGCCGTTGCCTTCCACCATGATGGTCTCATCGCTCATGATCGGCAGGTAGGCGCCTCCCGCTACACAAGGCCCGGTGACAACGGCGATCTGTGTGATGCCCATCGCGCTCATCCGGGCGTTATTCCGGAAAATGCGGCCGAAGTGTTCCTTGTCCGGAAAGATCTCATCCTGCATAGGCAGAAATACGCCGGCGCTGTCCACCAGGTAGACGACAGGGAGGCGGTTCTCCATCGCAATCTCCTGAAGGCGGAGGTTCTTTTTACCGGTGATCGGAAACCACGCGCCGGCTTTGACCGTTTGGTCGTTGGCGAGGATGACGCATTGGCGGCCATTGATGTAACCGAGGCCGGCCACGGTGCCGCCAGCCGGACAGCCGCCGTGCTCCTCATACATCCCGTAACCCGCAAATGCCCCGATCTCCGTGAAGCCGGAACCTTCGTCCGTCAAATATTGGATGCGTTCGCGCGCGGTCAGCTTTTTCTTTTCGTGTTGTCGCTCCATCGCGGCTTTTCCGCCGCCGAGCTTTATTTTCTCCAGTTTCGACCGCCAGGCGCTAACGGTCCGGCGAAGGGCGTCTTCATTTTTGTTAATATCCAGGTTCTCCTCGTTCATAGCAGGCAATTATTGTTCGGCCTGTGGGCCAGGATGCAATTTAACATGGATGCCGTAATTTTTTGGAGTATTTTTAGCAGGTATGTCTTATCGCAGGAAACTTACGTGGATATGCCTGATCGTGATGGCTATCGGGATCAAGGTATTTTCATTCTTCCCCGGTGCGGTTGAAACGGCGTACTCGCGCGGAATTTATCCCGTAATTTCGCGTACGCAGCGTGTCCTGTTCGGCGGGATCCCGTTCAGCGTCGGGGACATCCTTTATGCGACAGCAGTTATTTATTTACTATACCGGCTTATTCGCGGCGGCAGGAGGGTTGTCAGGGGCGAGGCCGGAAAGGGCTGGATGGTCCGCGGAATCCGGCAACTGCTGTTCGCGGTGTTGTGGCTGTATGTACTTTTCAATCTTTTGTGGGGTCTCAACTACGACCGGCTCGGAATTGCCGATCAGCTCGGGCTGCATACCCTGCCGTATCATACGGAAGACATCGACCGGCTCACGGGGTTGATCGTCGACAGACTCAACGTACTGGACAGTATCGCCCGGCCGGGGAGAGAGGATTTTGAGCGGACCGCGGCATTGCGGGACCGCGCGGTCGCCGCATATGACAGCCTTGAGGTTGGAGCGCCGGAATTCGATTACCGGGGCGTTTCCGTCAAGGCATCGTTGTACAGCTTTCCGGGTCTTTATATCGGCTTCGCCGGTTATTACAATCCGTTTACGGGGGAGGCGCAGATAAACGTCGGCGATCCGCCGTTCACCCTGCCCTACACCACCTGCCATGAAATGGGACATCAGTTGGGTTACGCCAAAGAGAGCGAGGCCAATTTTGTCGGTTTTCTCGCTGCGAAGACATCGTCGGACCCGGCAGTCCGGTATTCCGCTTATCTGGAGCTGTACCAGTATTGTTTTAGGGAACTGTATTACCGGGATTCGGCCCTGGCGGTTGCCTACAGGGGGAAGATCGCTCCGGGAGTCCGGCAGGATCTCAAGGATTTGCAGCGGTTTAACCGGAAGTACAGCAATTCAATGGCGCTGATGGTCTGGTCGGGCTACTCGGGCTACTTGCGGGCCAACCGGCAGCCTCACGGTCTGCGGAGTTATTCGGACGTTACCGCCTGGCTGTTGGCTTACATGAATAAGTTCGGCCCTCCCGCCCTTTAAAAGACATTCTTCCACATCATGCTCTCGACCGGCTTATTGATCTGGCCGTTGTACTTCGCATTCTTTTTCTGATTGTATTTCACTTCGATCTCTCCGTCCACGGGGAAATAGATCAATTGGCCTACGGGCATCCCCTTGTAGACTTTCACCGGTTGTTTGACCGAAATTTCCAGGGTCCAGTTCCCGCAAAAGCCGACATCGCCTTTTCCGGCGGTGGCGTGAATGTCGATGCCGAGACGGCCGGTAGAGGATTTTCCCTCCAAAAAAGGAACGTGCGCGTGGGTTTCTGTGTATTCCTGTGTTACGCCGAGATAAAAAATGTGCGGATATAGCACAAAACCTTCCTCAGGAATTTCGAAATATTCGATCTCGTTGTGTTTCTTTGCGTCGAGGATATGTTCCCGGTAGGTCGCCAGCCATTTTCCAAGATGGACGTCGTAGGAATTGCTACCAAGGCAACTCCGGTCATACGGATCTATTTTTATGGTGCCTTTTTTTATCTCCTCCAGAATGCGCGTGTCGGACAGGATCATGCTGAAATTGGTTAAGTTTGCGAATATGCTGTTATATTCTTAGAAATGCCGCTGTTTTATCAACATAATATCAACCACGCCACAAAATTAGGGATTTGGCATATCGAAGAGCCCGAAACCTTTTTTTTGGCCAAAGTGCCGCTGAAACGCGATGTGACGCATCCATTCAAGCGCCGCCAACACCTGGCGGGCCGTTACCTGTTGTCCTGTCTCTTTCCCGATTTTCCCGTCGAGGAAATCCGCATCGCCGACACCCGGCAGCCTTTCCTGGAAGGAGACCCCTTTCATTTTTCAATTTCACATTGCGGGGCCTTTGCCGCGGCGATCGTCAGCCGCGACCACCGGGTCGGAGTCGACATCGAACTGGTTACTCCGCGCATCGCTCGGGTCGCGGATAAATTCCTCAACGACGGGGAGATGTCCTTTTTCAACGAGGACTATTCGCTTTTCCTGGAGCAGTGGGGGATGAGAGGTGCGGTGGAACAGGAATTCCTGACCCTCATCTGGAGCGCGAAGGAGGCGCTTTTCAAATGGTATGGGCGGGGCGAGCTCGATTTCAAGCGACATATGCAGTTGACCGGAAATATCCGGATCGAAGGCGACATTATCAAATTGCCGTTCGCGTTCGAGAAAGACGAGATTGTGTTGCTTGACCTCGATGCGCGGATTTTCGACGAGCAGTTGCTCACGCTTGCCTGGGTGGTCAGTTAGGGACTTTACTCCAGCATTGTTTCATCGCCGCCGTCGTCGAGCAGGTTGATATCGATCGTGTCCTTTCCGGCGATGCCTTCGATCGAACCGCGGACGTGAGCCACGTTGATGAGCACTTTTTCCAGTTGTTTCTCCCTTGCCTTCCAAAGTCTTTCCATGGCTTCCCGTTCGCGCTGGATGGACTGCCGCATGGACAGGAAGCCCTCCCGGATGGCTTTCCATTGCTCACCGAATTCGTTGC
Organism: Puia sp.; assembly: GCA_035572015.1. Classification (GTDB taxonomy): domain Bacteria; phylum Bacteroidota; class Bacteroidia; order Chitinophagales; family Chitinophagaceae; genus Puia. The sequence goes on from DATNBP010000224.1 coordinate 16,372, forward strand.
TCGTGAGGTAGCCGTACAGCAACTGCATCTTGTCGCCGGCGTTTTCCCGGGTCCGTGCGGCCTTGGCAATCTGGATGATGGCATTGCGCAACACATGCGACAGCGACCGGACTTCGGCGAAGGAGCAGATGTAGACGCCTTCCTTTTCGCCAAATCCATTCATGTCCCTGGGCATGGCCGCCGTAACGATTACGGCAACGTCGGCGCCCTGGCTGAGCATATCCGCCTTTAGCTTCTCGATCCAGTCTATCGAAAAGGATTGCGTCCTTTTGCTTTCATAGATGATCTTGCCGCATTCCTGACCGAAACTATTGCGAACCGTGAGGATGCAGTCAGCTCCCCGGACGCCCTTGCCCACTTCATTGACGGCGTCGAAGGGAAACGCGCCGCGCAGGAGTTCCTCCAACGCCAGTTCCTGTACTTCGCCCTGCAGTTGCATCGAACCTTGCTCCGCCTTTCGTTTCATTTCCTCCGCCCGGCGTTCCATTTCCACGGCCAGTCTTTTCTGGTCTTCGAGTTGTTTTTCCATTTCCTTCAGCTTTAGCTGGAATTCTGTTTCTCTTGCGGCCACTTTTTGGTTTTCGAGCTGGCGGATCTCTTCGGCAAGGCTGGTACGTTCCTCCTGCAAGAGGCGCTGGACGGACAATTCCAATTCGGCCTCCCTTGTCTTGAGGTCCTGTTCCTTTTTCAAAAAGTCGATTTCCCGTTCGCGGGAGGTCCTTAGCTTTTCCTGGGTTTCCTTATTGGCCTCTTCGAGGTGACGGATCTGGAGTTCGAAATCGGTGCTGATGCTTTTACGGAGCGATAGTTCCGTCGCCGCCTGGATGCGGCGACGCTCCTCTTCCAGCTTTGCGCCAAAAGCAATTTCCTGTTGCTGTGCTTGCTGGAGCAGGTCTTTTTCCCGGCGCGTAAAGTCATCGGATTTCTTTTGGAATTCCTTTTCCTTGTCGCGCATATAGGTCTGCATTTGCGCGCGCAGGTCCCTTTTATATTCTTCGGCTACGGCTTCTTCCATGGGAAAGGAATGGCCGCAGTTCGGGCATTTTATATCGGTGGGCATCGAATGCGGATGGTTTTTGCAAAAGTAGCTTTTTGTCGAGTAAATTTTGTCGGATAAAGGATTGTGGATCTTGCATTAGGCAATCCCGTGTTCCCGCTGGTAATTTTGCGGTGTTTTGCCGGTGATCAGCCGAAAGTGTTTGTGAAAGCTGGTGAAGTTGGAAAAGCCGCTTTCGAAACAAAGTTGTTTGATGCTCAGCCGGTTGTCGAGCAGAAGCTTGCAGGCGTGGCCAACCCGGATCTCGGTGAGGAATTGGGTATACGTCTTGCCGGTGCGGGATTTGAAATAACGGCAAAACGAATTAGGGACGAGGCCCGCGACAGCCGCGACCTCATTGAGATAGACGTTTTGGGTAAAGTGCCGGAATGTATAGTCGTAGATTGCGTTGATGCGGTCGTTTTCAGATTCGGTGAAATCCGGGCGAAAACCGATCGAAGACAGGAGTTGCGGTGTCGTGGCGGCGGCGAAAGCCGATAGACATTCGATCAGGGCGGTGATCCGGCCGACTCCGTCCGATAAGCGGATCTTCTCGATCCGGGCGGGGATCTCGCGCTCATCCCGCGCGGTCACCAGGATGCCGCGCCGCGCCCTTTCGAGCAGGTCGCGGATCGGTTTGGTCTCTGGTAATTCAAGAAAAGCGTCTCCCCAAAAGTCTTCGGAAAAGTGGATAACTGTCGAATGCACCGGGCGCGGACCGGTCTCGCGGAAATAAGCGTCGTCATACCGCCAGTAGTGCGGAAGGTTGGAGCCCACGAGGATGATATCTCCTGGCTGAAATCGTTTGATATCATCGCCCACGAATTGCGTGCCGCTGCCCTGGTGAAAGCAAATAAGTTCCACTTCCGCATGGTAGTGCCAGCGGTTGTTGATGTAGGGATCCCTGTCTTCCCGCACGCTGAATGACTGGGCGGGCGTCCGCGGGACTTTCAATAGCTTGGGCTTCACGGGGCAAAATTACGAAACGCCGCGAATCGGCTTCTGTCTACGGTTCCCATTGCAAGGCAAAGTATTCGCAGCGCTCCGCGCCATTGTTTTCAAGCGCATGAGCGCTCCCGGAAGGAAGATACACAAGGTCTCCCGGCCCGGCAGGATAACGGGCGCCGTCAATGAACATCCGGGCGTGGCCAAAGCGCATGAGGATGATCTCCTCGGCGCGGTGGTTATGAGGAGCATGGCTTACTTCTCCGGGGTTGAGGGTGGTGGCGTGCAGGTCGATCTTCGCGAGCCGGAAGGTCGGGCGCGAAAAGATCGGCCGGCTCAGTCCTTTGGCGGTTTGCAGAACCTTCAGGGCGGCCCACGGGCGGATGAATACGGCTGCGTCCGCGGGCAAGGGATGGGGTGCGGCTGAGTTTCGCGGCTCGAACCTGAACCGGTAATACCGGGCCTGATCGGCCTCCAGGTTGCAAACCGTGCCGGCCGGGATAAGCGCGATACCCCCGGCGCCGATGGTCGTCGTACTGTCACCGACGGTCAAATCCAACTCGCCGTCGCTGACGATGAGCAATTCATCCAACGTGTCCGGATGCGCCGATACGCTGATGCCCGAGGTAATGGTAAGGGTGCAGATATCCAGCAGGGACAGATCGTGCGTGGCGCCCTTCAGGACCAGGCCGCTTTCGCCGGGGCATGGGACCACCCGCGCAGTGAGGGTGTCCGTTTGGGCGCTGCAACGGACGGCAAAAAGGAATGGCAGGATAGCAAGCAATGGGGACTTCATTCGGTCAATGGTTGTTTCGGTAGGTCAATGATTGTTTTGGTTGGTCAATGTTCGTTCCGGTTGGTCAATGGTTGTTTTGGTTGGTCAATGTTCGTTTTGGTTGGTCAATGTTCGTTCCGGGCCATTTCAAGGGCCCTGGTCGTGGTATAATATTTGGCGATCATATTGGGTATCTCCCAGGAGGGCATGTCATGGTATTTCAGGAAGCCCAGATATTTTTCGGTGACCCGCGCGAAATGTGCCTCGTGCCCTTCCTTATAATGATCAGGAATGAAGACCGCCCAGCGGCCGCCTTTTTTTTCAAGACCGATGCCGGGATATTTCGTTTCCAACGAGGCAAACCGGGTGACGAGGTCTCTTTCGTATGCGGAATCCATTTGGAGCGGTTCGATATACAGGGTAGGTTGGTAGTGGTCTGCGGAATCCTGGCTGATCACGAGTCTTGCCCGGGTGCCTCGCATTACCGACGAATACGTGTCACCCGCGCCCGGTGGGGCGTCATAGGTCCAGGTGACCGTCGTGCGCACGGCAACGCCGCGAAGGCGATAGTCGATCTCGCCGTTTGCATAAATCTTCAGTACCGAGTCATTTGTGGAACCAGCATATTTTCTCAAATAATCCGGGAACCGGTCAAGCCCTGTCACAGTCCGGAATTGAGCGAGGGTCAGGTCGGTGGTCCAATGGCGCGCATGGTCGACCCTGACGTCGCTGGCATAGTCGAGCGTTTGTCCGGGGAAACCGACCCACTGGACGAGGTCGACGAGATGGGTCATGACGTCTACGATACCCTCTCCCTGCTGGGAAACATCGAAAGACCACGCAGGGCGTATCAGCGCCTTGCCTGAGACGTATTTATACCATCGATGGACGCTGGACGCCCGGATACCCGGATGGCTTGCGTCTCCTTTGATCTGCTTGCCGTAGACGGCAGGCAGCGCGGCAAGCTCCCGTTGCAGCATGCTGGTAATCTCGTAACGTTCCGTCATGATATCGTACAGGACGAGCCGTCGGGACGCGGCGGTGTCGAAGGCCTGGCGCAGGAGCCCAAAGGCATGGGCGTCGATGACCATCGGTTTGTCAGCCAGCACATTGAAGCCGGATTCAAGGGAGCGAAGGATATAGTTCGTCTTCTCCCGGTTATTTCCCGCGAGGACGACCGTATTTCCCTTTTTATCGTCAATCATCCGCTGCAGATAATCGGGTCCTGTATAGACACGTTCGTTCCAGCGGGTGGGATCCTTTTCCCGAGTATTATAAGCGCTGATCCGGGCGAGGTGATCCCTGACGTCCTGCCCCGCCGGCGCGTATACATACACATTGCTGTCCACGCCGGGGTACATCGACTTCTGGACCAGCGCGGCATGGAAATGACCCGGGTCCAGGGTGATCAGGCGGACAGCCTGTTGACCGGCGGTCCGCCCGGCGCCGGACTTTGCCGTCGTGTCGGGGTGTGCCGCATTGGGTTCCGGCGCGTTGTGACAGGAGGACATCATTAAGAAAATGAAGATAACGAAATGCAGGCGGCAATGGAAGTAATACATAGATCAGGAAGCTTTATCGGGAATTTCCGCTGTGATGGTAATGGCGTTGGAAGTAGCCGCTCGCGTGGTACCCGGTTGTCCGCCTCCCGCCGAGATCGCGTATCTGCCGTATAGCGGGACGCGCTGCATGTTGTCGTCAATGATGGTAAAGGCGTCGGGCGGGACAACCATATGCAGGAGCCTCGATTCACCCGGCTGCAGGTGGACGCGGGTGAATGCCCACAGCGAACGAACGGGAACGGGTACCCGCGCACCGAGTGCGGAAATATAAACCTGTGCGACTTCGTCGCCGCCGACGGCGCCGGTGTTCGTCACGCGAACCGAAAGCCGAAGGCTGTCACCCGGAGCGACAGCTTTGTCTACGAGGAGACTGTCATAGTGAAAGCTGGTATAACTGAGCCCATAACCAAAAGGATAGAGCACGGGCCGCTTAAAATAGCGATAGGTCCGGCCTGCCATTGCGTAGTCGCCAAAGTCAGGCAGATCGCCGACCGAGGTATAGAAGGTGACGGGCAAACGTCCGGCGGGGTTATAGTCGCCAAACAACACATCGGCGATGGCATTGCCCCCTTCCTGGCCCGGGTACCAGGCTTCCACGATAGCCGGCAAATGCCGGTCTTCCCAATTGACGGAGACTGCGCTTCCGTTGAGCAGGACCAGGACGATGGGCTTCCCCGTGGCCGCGATGGCGCGGACCAGCTCTTCCTGTTCTTCAGGCAGGTCAAGGGTCGTCCGGTCGCCGCCCCTGAATCCCGGAATGTTCAATTTCAGTTCTTCTCCTTCGAGGCGCGGCGACAGGCCCATGCAAAGGATGACTACGTCGGCCTGTTTGGCAACAAGGAGCGCCGAATCCCGCATTTTGGCGGCGGATACCCGATGTGGAACGCCGGAGACGAGTTCACACCCTTTGGTGTACAGGATGCGTGCCGCAGGCAGTTTGGTGCGGATGCCTGCCAACGGTGTGATCGTATACGATGGCGTACCGTTGTAGTTCCCGAGAAGGAGCGACGAATCGTCCGCATTGGGGCCGATGACGGCGACGGTCCGCAGATCCTTTTTCAGGGGGAGGGCATTGCGGTCGTTCCTCAAGAGAACGATCGATTCCTGCGCAACCTTGCGGGCGAGTTCCCGGTGTTCCCTGCTGTCGACCGCAGCATAAGGGATGGAGGAATATTTGACGCGACCGGGCGGATCGAACATTCCGAGTTTGAAGCGGGCGACAAAAAGGCGCCGAACCGCGGTGTCGATCTCCGTCCCGGTGATCAGGTGCTTCGTTACCGCTTCCTGAAGATGCCGGAAGGTGTTCAGACATTCCAGGTCGCATCCTGATTTGACCGCGAGCACCGCGGCAGAGTCAGGCGTGGAGACGATCTTATGACGCTCATAAATGTCGTCGATAGCGCCGCAGTCAGATACTACATACCCTTTAAAGCCCCACTCTTTCCGGAGGATGGTCGTCAGCAGGCGACTGCTGCCGCAGCAGGCCTGGCCGTAGAGCCTGTTATAGGCGCACATGACCGACCATGCGCCACCTTCCCGGACCCCCATTTCAAATTGCGGCAGATAGGTCTCGCGGAAATCCCTTTCGTCCGGCCGCGCGTCAAAAAAATGGCGTTCCGGCTCCGGACCGCTGTGGACGGCAAAATGTTTGACGGTAGCAATCGTTTTGAAATAATGCGGGTCGTCGCCTTGCATCCCCCTAATAAATTGGACAGCCAGGCGGCCGGTGAGAAACGGGTCTTCACCGTAGGTTTCCTGGCCCCGGCCCCAGCGGGGGTCACGGAAAATATTGATGTTTGGCGAAAAGAAGGTAAGGCCCTCGTACAGGTCGTGTTTACCGTGGCGGATGAAATCTTCATATTTTGCGCGCGCCTCATCGGAAATGGCGGTAGCCATCCGGAACTGCATGCGTTCGTCCCAGGCGGCGGCAAGCCCGATAGCCTGCGGGAAGACGGTCGCCAGTCCGGCCCGGGCCACACCATGAAGGCTTTCATTCCACCAGTTGTAAGCCGGTATACCGAGCCGGGGGATTGCGGGTGCACTGTTCATCATCTGGCCGATCTTCTCACCAAGCGTCATACGCTCCACAAGATCATCCACCCGCCGGACGATGGGAAGGTCGGGGTCGCGGTATGGCGCAGTTGTATCCTTCGTTACGATTCCTGAGGAATCTGCGGTATCGCCGTGGCAGGCCAGGAAGAGGATGACGCCTGCCAGCAGGAGGGCGGAAAGCTTTTTCATATGTAGTTGTAAAGATAGGCCATCGGTCCTTTTTGGCAGCTATGAACCGCATCATGTTCGCGCATCATGGCCAGTCGATCCCGGCCGAAAGGGTATTGGAAGTGGCGGGCTGTTGCGCGCCCGGCTGACCCCCGCCGACCGCGATCAAATATTTGCCCGGCAGATTGACCGTCTTCATCTGGTCATCGATGACGGTAAAAGCGTCGGGCGATATACTAAACCGGAGGATCATCGACTGGCCCGGCCTTAGGTGCGCCCGGCGAAAGCCGCGTAGCGAGCGAAGGGGCACGGGGACTTTAGCGCGGATGGCGGAAACATAGACCTGGGCAACCTCGTCGCCTTCCGTGGCGCCGGTGTTGGTGACGCGAACGGACAACCGCAGGCTGTCGGCAGGGGTAGCGGGGGGCGTGACCTGCAGACTGTCATAGCGGAAGGTCGTGTAGCTTAGCCCATAACCAAACGGGTATTCGACAGGGCGATCGAAATAGCGGTAGGTCCTGCCGGCCATGGCGTAATCGCCGAAGGCGGGAAGGTCTTTGACCGACTTATAGAAAGTCACCGGCAAACGGCCGCCGGGATCATAATCGCCGAACAGGACATCCGCGATCGCGGTTCCACCGGCTTCACCGGGATACCAGGCTTCCATGATCGCCGGCAGGTGCAGGTCCGCCCGGTTAATAGAAACGGCGCTGCCCGTGAGCAGGACCAGGATAACCGGTTTGCCGGTCTCCGCGATGGCCCGGATCAGGTCTTGCTGCGTGGCCGGCAGATCGAGGGTTGTGCGGTCTCCGCCTTTGAAACCGGCGATATCGATGTCCATCTCCTCGCCTTCCAGCCGTGCCGAAAGGCCCATGCAAAGGACCACGGCATCCGCCTGGCGCGCTACCGCCAGCGCTTCTGCCCGGAGCTGCCGCGCGCGGCTAGGTTCCTTGCGCCACCAAACCAACCGGACGCGGGCATCGCCGTAGGACTCGCCGGCTTCCACGCGCAGCCGGTATCGCTTACCGGCCTGTAAGGAAATGGTCGCAGACTTCCGGAGCCGGGGGTCATTGTATTCATCCCTGAAATGGTAACTGGTGAAGGCGATCAGGCTGTCATCGAGAAAGAGCCTGACGCGACAGGTAGTGATGATCCCGAGCTGGTAGTCGCCGCTTGTTTCAGGGGTGAGTTCGCCGGTCCAGCGAACGCCGAAGTTATCGTCATCCATGTCCTTTCTCGGCGCGCCATCACCCCAAACCGCATCGATTACGGAGTCGGAAGCGGAGAAGAGCGGGTTGCCGGTGAGGTCCTTATTGGAAAAATAATCGACTTGCAAGCCCCCTGCACCGCTATGGGAAAGGTTTCCGGAGGGAATCCGGACGAAGGCAGGCAGGCCTTCGGCCAGATCGCAACCCTTTGCGTAAAGGACACACGTGCTACCACCCAATTTCGTACGGATACCTTCCAGCGGAGTGACAGCATGAGAAGGTAGTCCGTTATAGTTGCCCAGCAACATACTCGCGTCATCGGCATTTGGGCCGATAACGGCAAGCGTCCTGAGGTCCTTGCGAAGCGGAAGCGTATGCCGATCGTTGTTCAGCAGGACGATGGACTTTCGCGCGGCCTCCAGGGCGAGCTCGCGGTGTTCCTTGCTGTCTACGACCGAATACGGTATGGCGGTATACTTCACGCGGCCCGGCGGATCGAACATGCCGAGCCTGAACCGGGCAGTGAAAAGCCGTGTGACAGCGGTATCGATCTGTGCTTGCGTAACCAGGCCCCGGGCGACGGCCTCCTTCAGGTGGGTGAAAGTAGTGGCGCATTCCAGATCGCAGCCCGATCTGACTGCCAGGGCGCCGGCCGAGTCGGGTGTGGAGACTATTTTGTGGTGCTCATAGATATCGTCGATCGCCCCGCAGTCGGATACGACATATCCTTTAAAGCCCCATTCTTTCCGCAGGATGGTGGTGAGCAGCCGGCTGCTTCCGCAACAGGCCTGGCCGTACAGCCGGTTATAGGCGCACATGACCGAGTATGCGCCGCCCTCTTTAACGCCCATTTCGAATTGCGGCAGATAGGTTTCGCGGAAATCCCGCTCGCTTGGCCGCGCGTCGAAAAAATGCCGTTCGGGTTCAGGTCCGCTATGGACCGCGAAGTGTTTGACGGTGGCGATCGTTTTGAAATAATGGGGGTCGTCTCCCTGCAACCCCTTGATAAATTGGACAGCGAGCCGGCCCGTCAGGAAAGGATCCTCACCGTAGGTTTCCTGGCCCCGGCCCCAGCGCGGATCGCGAAAGAGGTTGATATTGGGAGACCAAAAGGTCAGTCCCTGGTAAATGAGCCGCTTTCCTTTTTTTACGAATGCCTGGTGTTTGGCGCGTGCCTCGTCAGAGATGGCGTCCGCGACGCGAAACTGCATGTCTTCGTCCCATGCCGCGCCAAGGCCGATGGCCTGGGGAAATACGGTGGCCAGGCCCGCCCTAGCGACGCCATGCAGACATTCGTTCCACCAGTTGTATTCCGGAATCCCGAGCCGGGGTATGGCCGGAGCCGCATTCATCATCTGGCCGATCTTTTCCTCGAGTGTCATCCGGCTTACCAGGTCCCGCACCCGCTGTTGAACCGGCAGATCCGGGTTCCGGAAAGGAAGGTTGGCGAGCGTGTCCCCGTCATCGGAACGTCCGGGGCTGTGACAGGAATGGTTGAACAATAAAACGGGAAAAAGTGCGGCAAGCAGGAAGAATATTCGTCTCATGGGACTAAAGATAGGGAGAAAGCACAGTCAGTGACGCCATGTCGCTCCGAACCTTTCTGCAGGATTGAGGGTTATTCGACATAAATTTCGCCGATGAGACCCAAACCTTCGTCCGCGGTGCTGCCGCTCACCTGGAAGGAGCGAGTCAGGGCCTTAGGTAATTTGCCGCGATTTTTCCGGTTGGTCTGGCAGACCAGTCCCGGCATTATGTTATTGAATGCGCTGCTGCGAATCGCTAAATCCGCAATACCCGTCGCCATCTTATATGTGGGAAAGCTCATCATCGACCAGGTGGTCTTGCTGTCGACCCACCGCAGCGGGGTCGACCAGGGAGGTATGCATCGCATCTGGCAACTTGTGGCGGCGGAGTTCGCGCTGGCAATTTTCTCGGACGTTTTTTCAAGAGCTATTTCATTGTTGGATAGTATGTTGGGTGAAAAATTCTCTAATTTTACTTCAATTAAGATCATGGCCCATGCCGCCGAGCTCGACCTGGATCAGTTTGAAGACTCGACCTTCTACGACAAACTAGAGCGGGCAAGGCAACAAACCACCGGCAGGACAATTTTGCTATCCCAGGTGCTCGGCCAGGTCCAGGACCTTATCAGTATGGGATTTCTGGCGGTGGGCCTGATGGCCTTCAATCCGTGGTTGATCCTCCTGCTGTTGGTGGCGGTGGTCCCCGCATTTCTGGGTGAATCCCATTTCAACGACCGGAGTTATGCCCTGACACGCGCACAAACCGAAGAGCGTCGGGAGCTCGATTACCTCCGGTTTCTGGGCGCAAGCGACGACACCGCGAAAGAGGTAAAGTTGTTCGGACTGTCCGGCTTCCTGATCGGCCGGTTCCGGCGGCTGGCGGATAAATTCTACGCGGATGGAAAGGCATTGATGATCCGGCGGTCGGCCTGGGGGACCTTTTTTGCCTTCCTGGGTAGTTTCGGCTATTATATGGCCTATGTCGTGATCATCCTTCGGGCGGTAGATGGCAGTCTTTCGATCGGGGACCTGACTTTTCTTGCCGGCTCGTTCCGGCAGCTGAGGAGTTTGCTGGAGGGCATATTGTCGAGGTTCACGAGCGTGTCACAGGGGGCGATTTACCTGAGGGATTTGTTTGAGTTCTTTGAGATCCGGCCGCGGATCGTAAAGGTGGCCCATCCGCGGCCATTTCCGCGGCCGATTCGCGAGGGTTTCCGGTTCGAGGACGTGGGTTTCCGTTATCAGCATGCGGAGCGTTGGGCGAACCGGCATCTGAATTTCGAGTTGCGTGCCGGAGAAAAGCTGGCGCTCGTTGGCGAAAACGGGGCGGGAAAAACGACGCTCATCAAACTGCTGACGCGTCTCTATGATCCAACGGAAGGCCGCATCCTGCTCGACGGTGTGGACCTGCGGGAGTATGATCCGGCCGAATTGCGTCGGGAAGCGGGAGTTATCTTCCAGGATTATTTGCGATACCAGATGACGATGGCGCAGAATATCGCGGTTGGGAATATCATCCGGCAGGACGACCGGGACCTGATCGAAGCGGCAGCCAGGCAGAGCCTGGCGCACGCCCTTGCCGAGCGATTGCCCGGCCGATATGACCAGGAGCTCGGACGGCGTTTTCGAAGCGGCGTCGAATTGTCCGGCGGGGAATGGCAGAAGGTTGCACTGGCAAGGGCGTATATGCGGGACGCGCAACTGCTGATCCTTGACGAACCCACAGCGGCGCTGGATGCCCGGGCGGAGTACGAGGTATTCCAACGGTTCGCGGAGCTGACGCGGGGCCGCACGGCGGTGCTGATCTCGCATCGGTTTTCGACCGTCAGGATGGCCGACCGGATCCTGGTGCTGGAGCGGGGCGAGATCCTGGAGATCGGGTCGCATGAAGCCTTGCTGGAGCGGGGCGGGAAATATGCGGAATTGTTCGAATTGCAGGCTGCGGGATATCGCTGATGCGCAGCGCCGCAGCGGCGGCGGCCGACGGTGCAGGGCGGGACGAATTTCCTTCAGGATTTTGTGCGAATTTTGCCTTGATGAAAGTCCTGATCATAGAAGACAACCAGGAACTGGCCAGGAATATCCGGGATTTCCTGGGACGGGAGGGGTACATCTGCGAGTCGTGCGAGACGCTGGAAGGAGCCAGGGAGAAGTTGAACCTGTTCAGGTATGACTGCATTCTGCTTGACATCGGGTTGCCGGATGGAAGCGGAATTGGCCTGCTGCAGCTTATCCGCACGGAGTTTAAGGACAGCAATGTCCTGATCATCTCGGCGAAAAATGCGCTGGACGATAAGATCATCGGGCTGGAAAAAGGGGCAGACGACTATATCACCAAGCCCTTTCATCTTGCCGAGCTCCATGCCCGGATCCGCGCGGTATACCGCCGGAAGAACCTCGGCGGCACCAATATCGTAGCCTTTAACGAGATCTCCCTGAATACGGACACCTTCGAGGCCAGGGTGCGCGAAAACCTGCTGGAAACGACCCCGAAGGAGTTCGACCTCCTGCTCTATTTTATCGTCAACAAGAACCGCGTCCTGTCCAGGCAGGCTATTGCCGCCCACCTCTGGGGTGACTACACCGATAATTTGGCTAATTTCGACTTCGTCTACCAGCACGTCAAGAACCTGCGCAGAAAAATCAGTAACGCGGGCGGGACGGATTATATCAGCACGGTGTACGGGCTGGGGTATAAGTTCAATTCTCACCAGGGGGCGTAGCGGCTCAGCCGAAGGATGTTATGAAACTGACAACAAAATTTACGCTGTGGTATCTGGCGATCATGCTGGTCGTGCTGCTGATCGGCGGGTATATCGTGTACTATGAGATCCAGGACAAGATCAGTTCGGTCGAGGTTGCGCGGCACCAGCGTCTCAACGACCTGATTGCGGAACAGATCCGGAGCGGACGCGACTACTCGAACCACCCGACGCGCAAAAGGGCTACCGTCGCCCGGATCCCCGCGGATTCGGTTCCCAAAGGTGTCAGCAGCTACTATACCCGGGGAATCGACTGGAATCCCGAATTTCAGGCCAACGAATACCGGCTGATGGTGACCTCTTTCTATCCCATCAACGGGAAATACTACCGCATCAC
>DATNBP010000225.1:0-4834 GCA_035572015.1 Puia sp.
ATCGGGGTTTCGTAGAACGCTTCAAGTTTCACCGGTGCATCGGCAAACGCCCTGTCGAAGTCGCCGTCATGATGCACTACCGCTCCTTCCTTACCCGCCATGTCGCGCAGGCCTTGTTCATAATCTTTGGAATTGAACTTCTCCAGGTCGCCGTTGTCCCACTTGATCTTTAACGCGAGGCGGCCCTGGCGCGCCGCCCAGTAATTTTCGGCGACCACGGCGACGGCGTCATACTTGTTCTTACCCAGTACGCGCTGGAACCTAACGGTTCTGAGCACACCTTTTACGTTCAGTGCATCGCTGTCGTCACAGCTCACCAGTTTCCCGCCGAAAACGGGATTATGTTCGACTGAAGCATGAACCATGCCGGGGACTTCCACATCGATACCGTATACCGCGCGCCCCGAAGATTTCAGCGGGACGTCGGGTCGCGGATAGTTCTTGCCCAGGATCCTGAAGTCCTTCGGATCCTTTAGTTGGGGCGACTGAGGCACTTCGAGCTGAGACGCCGCCTCGACGAGATCGCCGTATGGAATGAATTTGCCGGAGGGCTTGTGCAAGACCTTCGCATTTTCAGCATAGCATTCGCCGGCGGGGACGCTCCATCGGGCTGCCGCGGCGAGGATCAACATGGTTTTTGCGGCTGCGCCAACTTTTCTGAGTTGCATGTAGTTGCCACGGACCGAAAAACTGCCGCCCGAAGTCTGGCGGCCGAACTCCTTTTCACCGCCGGTTTGCAGGATCGTAACGCCGTCCAGCGGAACTTCAAGCTCCTCGGCGATCAGCGCAGGCACGGATTGAAAGGTACCCTGGCCCATATCGGGCTTCGGGTTCATCAACGTAATCCTGCCGGTCTTCTCGATAATGACATAAGGCGTGAGCTGGAAGGAATCAGCGGGGTTGGCAACGGCGATCATCTTCCGCTCCCCCGGACCGTTGGAAAAGCCCAGCACCAGCGCTGCTCCGCTCAGTCCGGATAATTTCAGGAAATTACGCCGGTCAATCGTCGGATGCGCGGAGGACCGGACGAGTTCGTTTATAATAAGCTCTGACATGACAAATCGATTTTAGTGTTATTCAGGACATGATTTCCGCGGCCCGGTGGATGGCTTTTCTGATCCGCGAATAGGTGCCGCATCGGCATATGTTCCCCGTCATCGCCGCGTCGATATCCGCGTCTGTTGGCTTCGGGTTGGTCCTGAGGAGGGAAACAGCCGACATGATCTGACCGGACTGGCAATAGCCGCATTGGGGAACCTGCATCTCGATCCAGGCCTTTTGGACGGCGTGATCTATATTTTCAGAAATGCCCTCGATGGTGGTGATATTCTTCGCGCCTGCAGCCGCCGCGACAGGCAAGGTACAAGACCGCATCGCCACCCCGTCGAAATGGACGGTGCAGGCGCCACAAAGCGACATCCCGCAGCCGAATTTCGTACCCTTGAGCCCGATCACATCGCGGATCACCCAAAGCAACGGCATCTGGGGATCGACGTCAACCGTGTAGGGCTTATTATTGACGTTTAGCGTAAAAGAAGCCATGGTGAAAGATTAAGTGATTGAATGGAAGGTGAGAAAGTCACGTGAATGTAAGAAAATTAAAGATATGGCTTGATACCGCCGGTAAAAATGCGGGCGCGGGCCACGCTGACACCCGGCGCGGGTTTGCAGGTCCGGGGTGTTTCGGCATTTGTTCGGGCAAATGCTTTATGGAAATAGAAAACGTTGAGAATCAATTATAAATTTTTGGAAATCGCATTTGTCCAGGCAAATGGTCTGGGTCGTATGGTACCGTGGTAAAAAATACAAATTATCTTTATAGGGATCTATGGACAAACGAACATTCATTAAAAGCATGGCGCTGACCGGCCTGACGACGCCAGCCGGATTGCTGGAGATGGCCCGGCGGATAGGCCACTTTGGTTCGCGATCAGCAACCGACCTCGCGGGTGACGACGAATTCTGGTCGGGTATCCGGAGCGGGTACCGGCTGAAACCGGACTACATCAACCTCGAGAACGGTTACTATGGCATCCAGCCGACCGAGATCCTGGACGCTTTTATCCAGCATGTCCGCGACGTGAATTACGAAGGAGCCTATTATATGCGGACCGTGCAATTCGACAGGAAACGCGCAGTTGCCGATCGCCTGGCGGCCCTGGCCGGGTGCGACCGGGGCGACGTGATCATTACCCGCAACACCACGGAGTCGCTCGATATGATCATCAGCGGTTATCCCTGGAAACCCGGCGACGAGGCGATCATGGCGTTGCAGGACTATGGCGCGATGTTAAAGATGTTCCAGGAAGCAGGACGCCGCCATGGCGTGAGCGGGAAGATCGTGTCCGTGCCGAACCATCCCGCAAACGACGAGGAGGTCGTTGCCATGTACGAGCGGGCGATCACCCCGCGAACAAAGCTGCTCCTGGTAAGCCATATGGTCAATGTGACCGGTCATATTCTTCCGGTCCGGAAGATTTGCGACATGGCCCATGCGCGCGGGGTCGAGGTCATGGTAGACGCCGCCCACACCTATGCCCATGTCCGGCATACGATCCCGGCTCTCGACTGCGACTATTACGGATCGAGCCTGCACAAATGGCTGAGCGCACCCCTCGGCGCCGGGTTGCTTTTTGTGAAGAAGGAAAAAGTCGGCAAGATCTGGCCGCTGCTCGCCGAGCCCGACGACTCTGCATCCGGCATCGCCAGGCTCAATCATACCGGAACGTTGCCGGTCCACACCGACCTGGCGATTGCAAATGCGCTGGATTATTATACCACGCTGGGCCCTGACCGAAAGGAAGCCAGGCTTCGCTATCTGCAACAATACTGGACTTCGAAGGCACGAGCGCTGCCCGGAGTGATCGTCAACACGCCCGCCGATCCCCAGCGGAGCTGTGCGATCGCCAATGTGGGGATCAGGGGCATGAAACCGGGTGAAATGGCCGCGCGACTGCTTGAAAAGTATAAGATTTACACCGTGGCTATCGATATGCCGGAAGCCCGGGTGAAGGGTTGCCGGATCACGCCGAATGTCTTTACCATGACGGAGGAATTGGACAAATTGCTAACGGCCCTGAGGGAAATGGGGGCAACGGCATAGCAAAATATCTGCTACTTTTTTTAGTAAACTTGTTTATCTTTACGGGAGGCGCACTCCAGCGCCCCCCTGTCATGTTCATCTTTGCGATCGCAGCCGCCATTGTCACAGCCTTTATCGCCGGACCATTTTTTGGCCGGATGATGGTACCCGCGGCAGATACGGAGAGATCGGATTGCGGCGGGTCGTGGAATTTGCAGGCATGACCGCGCATTGCGACTTTCAGGAGCACGTCTCCGTTACCGGCGACTGGCGACACTAAGACCGGACATGGTCATCCGGCTACCGGAAGGAAAGACGATCGTCGTCGACTCCAAAGTTCCGTTGGATGCTTATATGAAGGTGCATGAAACCGGGATCGAGAGCGAGCAGCAGCAATACCTGACCCGGCACGCCCCGGCCGTTCGCCAGCACCTGGGCAAGCTCGGCGGGAAACACTATTGGGATCAATTCCCCGGCTCACCCGATTATGTGATCATGTATCTCCAGATCGAATCGTCGTTTGCGGCCGCACTACAGACCGATCCATCCCTCATTCAGGCCGGTATCAGCTTGAACTTTATTCGAGGACGAATACCCTGCTCAACCACCTCAGCAATATTGGCGGCGGCCTGACTTCTGCGGCGAACCATTATAATAAAGCCGTCGCATCGCTCCAAAGCCGGTTTATCCCGCAGGCGAAGAAACTGCAGGCCCTGGGGCCCGCGTATGCAAAGGAGGCGTTGACCGAGCCGGAGCCGGTGGAAGTGGCCGTAAGGGCGGTCGCGGCGGATGGGGAAAATTAGTCCGGAAACATTGCTATTTTTGGTCCATGAGCCCGGAAGAGGAACAAATCTGGAAATCCATCCAACTGAAAGACAAGCAGGTATTCGAGAGCTACTACAAAGAGAATTACAAATTCTTTTTCCTTGCGGCCTGCAAGTATCTCGGCGACCCCGCCCTGGCACAGGAGGCCGTAAATGACGTCTTTCTCAGGATATGGGAAGACGCCGGGAAGCTGGTCATCCGCACCTCTCCACGCTCCTACCTCTATCGTTCCGTCGTCAACCGGTGCTACAATATGCTGAAGCTGCGAAAACGCGAAGTGCAGCAGCAGGCGGAAGTGGCGCGCCAGTTGGATGACGTCACCGAGTGGAAGGACATGGAGGATAACGAGCTGAAGCTGCGCCTGTTCGCGGCGATCGACGAACTGCCCGAACAATGCCGAAAGGTTTTCCGGATGAGCCGCTATGAAACATTGAAACAGCAAGAGATCGCCGATCAGCTCGGGATCTCGATCAAGACCGTCAAGAATCATATTACGCACGCCCTGAAAGCGCTTCAGCGGGTACTCGATGACTGGAATGCGCTGGCAATGGGGCTGGCGGCAATGAGTTATATTTTTTCGCACGCACACTAGGTCCACGGACCAATTTTCTTGTCTTAGTATGGAGAACATGGAATCAAACAATCAAAATGAGCTTCCCTGGACGTTGATTTCCGCCGCATTGCAGGGTGAACTGGCGCCGGAGGACGAGGCCCGGCTTCGGGCCTGGCTGGCCGAATCGCCCGGCAACCGGGATGAATTCGACCGGTTGGAGCGACTTTGGAGGGAAGGAGTGGCGGACTACCCCCGCTACCTTGCCGCGGATGAAACCAGTGCCTGGAACGATATGCAGGCGCGTATGGGTACGTCATCCGCCGGTTCCGGGGGCGCCGCCGCTCCGCGGATCGCGTGGCGGCAATGGTTGGTTG
>DATNBP010000226.1:0-4611 GCA_035572015.1 Puia sp.
GCACGGTCGTATTGACGAAATCCCGCTCGAATTGTTCCCTGGTCGGTCGCGGCCGGATGATGGTTGCGGGAAGGTATTGGGCGTCCGTAACCATAAGCTGAATGATGCTTTGTTGATTTCCGCTGTCTCCCGATACCTTTATATCGACGGTCTTGTAACCGACGCTCGAGAATTCGATGACGTCACCCTTGAGAACAACTATCGAGAAGACACCCTGGTCGTTGGAATAAGTACCCTGATTGCGATTTTTGACGACTACACTCACGGCCGGAATGCCCTTGAGGCTGTCTGCTGTCATTATGACACCGTATAACTGAACAACTGAGTCCCGCAGTTTATCGAATTGGGCATGAACGGCATATGGAACTGCGAGCAACATTATGTACAGTATAAGTCGTTTCATCCACTTAAAATTAGACATTAAACCCTAAATCTAAACAAAGTAAGTCGGCGATTGGTTAATTTTGCCTCAAATTAAAGTTTTTAACAAAATCTTGCACATGACGCGCGAAAAAGTTCTCGAGGCCCTGGGAAACGTTCAGGAACCGGATCTCGGAAAAGATATCGTTACGCTGAACATGGTGAAGGACGTGGAGATTGAAGGCAACTATGTCACCTTCACCGTGGTGCTGACCACGCCCGCCTGTCCAATGAAGGAACATATAAAAAATGCCTGTGTAAATGCGATCAGGCTGCTGGTGAATAAGGACGCGACCGTAAACGTTAGATTTACCGCGAATACGACTACGCATCGCCAGGACAAGCGCGAGGTGTTGCCAAAGGTCAAAAATATCATCGCGGTGGTGAGCGGTAAGGGAGGTGTAGGGAAGAGCACGGTGGCTGCCAATTTTGCGATGGCGCTTTCCAGAGGGGGCGCGAGCGTAGGGCTGATGGATGCGGACATTTATGGACCGAGCGTGCCGATAATGTTCGGGGTCCGGGGTGAGCGGCCGAAAATGACAGCGGGCGGGGAGAATGGGAAGGGAATGATCGTCCCGTTGGAGAAGTTTGGGATCCGGTTGATGAGTATCGGTTTGCTGGTGGACGAGAAAAATGCGGTGGTATGGCGCGGGCCGATGGTGAGCAGCGCGATCCGGCAATTCGTGACCGATGTGCATTGGGATGAGCTTGACTACCTGGTCATAGACATGCCGCCGGGGACCGGCGACATCCATCTGACGTTGATGCAAACCGTTCCCGTGACGGGGGTAATAGTCGTGACGACTCCGCAGGATGTGGCGCTGGCGGATGCGAAGAAAGCGATCGCGATGTTCGGACAGGCGCAACTAAAAGTGCCGATCATCGGTCTCGTCGAAAATATGAGCTATTTTACGCCGGCCGAGTTGCCGGATCACCGGTACTATATATTTGGAAAGGACGGAGGCAAGCGGCTTGCCGATGAGTATGATATTCCCTTTCTCGGCCAGATCCCCCTGGTGCAGAGCATCCGGGAAGGCGGCGATGCGGGCGTGCCGATCATGGCGGGCGACGACACGGTGACGCGGAAGGCTTTTAGCGATTTTGCAGGGAACGCGGCGCGCAGCATTGCCATGCTGAATGCGAATTTCCGCAGCGAGAAAGTTGCCGCGACGGTAGGTTGAGGGCGCGTAGGCCTGCGCCAGGTTGCCGGTCCGGTAGGTTGAGGCTGCCGGGAACGTTTGATATGCACATTCCGAAACGATATGAAGAAAGGGACCCGGGGAAGATCCGGGCTTTTATCCGGGACAACTCGTTCGCCATTTTGGTCAGTGTGCGGGATGGGTCGCCTGTCGCTACGCACATCCCGCTGCTGATGGAGAAAGACGCGGAGGAGCGCGATATTTTGGTTGGGCATATCAGCAAAGGGAACGAGCAGAAAGATACGCTGGTCACCGGTGCAAAGGTGCTTGCCATTTTCCCCGGACCGCATGCCTATGTCTCGCCGCGGTGGTATACGAAGATCAATGTTCCTACCTGGAACTATATTTCGGTACACGTATATGGGACGCTCACGCTCTTGGAAGGCGATGCGCTGCGGGCGGCGCTGAACCGGCTCGTCCATAACTATGAACGGCATCTGCCCCGGCCCGTACATGTCGACGAGATCCCGCCAAAGGAGTTGGAAGCGGATTACCGGGGCGTGGTAGGATTCCAGATTCTGGTGGAGGAAGTGCAGGCGGCTTATAAATTGAGCCAGAACCGGGATGAAGGCAGCTACCGGCAGGTGATCGGAGAGTTGGAGAAGGGGGATGAAATGGCGAAGGCGGTGGCCATGGAAATGCGAAACCGGAAGGACACGCTATTTTCTCCGGGAAGCGGAGAAATAGGATCTTTGTTTCCGGAGGTGAAAGGTGATGAAAAAGATCATGGTGGATGATTTTGATATCGAGGTGGTGAAAAGCGGGGACCTGGGATTATTTCTCGCTGAATCAGACGATCAAGGCAAAGTTGGGGACACACATCGTGTCGAATTGGCTGCGGACGAAACGAACCCTTGAAATGTTGTTTATGTGGGAGTGGGAGCAAAAGAGGAAATTCGCAGGCTACAAAATAATTGGGAGCAATGACACGTCAGCAATTGATTTCCGCGATCCGCTCGAAGGGCACATACTTATGTGTGGGTCTGGATACCGATCCGGACAAGATGCCGGCGCATATGGGACCGTCGGCCGGCGGCGTTTTCGAATTCAACAAACGGATCATAGACGCGACGAAGGACCATTGTGTCGCATACAAGATCAACACGGCTTTTTATGAAGCGTTGGGTGTGAAGGGGTGGGATGCGATGGAACGGACAGTGAACTATATCCCTGCCACGCATTTTAAGATCGCCGATGCCAAACGCGGCGATATCGGCAATACGTCCGCGCAGTATGCACGGGCATTTTTCGAGGCCATGGATTTTGATGCGATCACGGTGGCGCCGTATATGGGCGAGGACAGCATTCGGCCATTTCTCGAATATAAAAACAAATGGACCATCGTACTTGGGTTGACCTCGAATCCTGGCGCGGGCGATTTTGAATTGCGGCGACAGGAGAGCGGAGAATTTCTGTTTGAGCGGGTGCTGCAAACCGTATCGGGCTGGGGAACGCCGGATAACCTGATGTGGGTGGTGGGGGCAACGCGAGCTGATGCTTTCGTGCGCGTACGGGAACTGGCGCCGGACCATTTTTACCTGGTGCCGGGCGTTGGGGCGCAGGGAGGCAGCCTGGAGGAGATCTCGAAAAAGGCAATGAATAAGGATGTGGGACTCCTGGTCAATGTGAGCCGGGCCGTGATCTACGCTTCCGGGGGGGATGACTTCGGGGAAGCGGCCGGAAAAGCGGCCGGGGCCTATCACCGGCACATGCAAGTTTTTCTTAAATGAGCGCTTGCGTTTTAGCCTGTTCGTTTATACCTTGGTCGGATCCCAAACGTTCTAAACGCCCGCACATGAAACCCTTTGTTCTTTTGATCGGCCTTTGCTTTCTTATGGTTGCGGCAAAAGCTCAGAAACCTGCCGAACCCGGATACATCGTCAAGATCTCCGGCGATACACTTCGCGGAATGCTCAGGGTGGGAAACGGTGATGAGTTGGCGAAACAGATCTCCTTCCGGGATACTGTTTCCGGAAGAGACTTTACGGTTTATACGCCGGAACAAGTTGTCTCCTTCGGGTTTGCGAACGGCTATCAGTACAGGGTCATCAGATTCAAGGACGACCGTCCAAAGGAAGGGTCGGTCCAGAGGGCTGTTTATGGTAAGTTGCTTGTCACGGGCGAGGATGATCTCTATAGTTTCAGTGAAGACGGGATTTTGTACTTCCTTGCGCGGAAAGGAGGCAATTTCCTCCTGATCTATGATGATGACCTTCGTACGATGCCGTATGTAAAGGGTAATTTCCGGAACGAGCTGAATTTCTTTGCCAGCAACTGCGAGACAGCAGGCAAGGCGGTCGAACAGACCGGGTATTCCGAGGCCGGCGTAATGGCCTTTTTCGAACAACTGGATGCCTGTCTGAATCCCAACCTGCCGGTACGATCCTACTACCACCCGGTAAAGGGGCAATCCGGCTTTTTCACTTATATAGGTGAGATCGGATATGGAACCCGGTCCCAATTTACACTGGAGGCTTATTGGCGGAGGTCCTGGCCCCAGGTCGATCCGCATCTTTCGGTCAATATCGGATTGCGGTTTGCGAGCCTGGTCAAACGGGCACAGGACACGGTAGGGGTATGGCACGATATGAATTTCCAGATCAGGAGCGTCCCGGTTACGGTGCAGTATAATTTGGTTTGGGGTCCGGTGCAGGCGTTTGCTTATGCGGGTTTCTCCCTGGCGACGGTGAATATCAACACTGATTTGCCGGAGTTCCCGAAAGATGTTTATTATCACAGTTATGCGTTGGCTCTGGTAATGGGCGCAGGGGTCCAGGTGAAGGTTACCCGCAGGCTGTTCGCGCGGGCCGAGTGGCGGACTGAATACATGTCGCAGTTCCCCACTGCCGGGGTGGCGGTCATTTTGCCCTAACGGATTGGATCAGGTGGCGCTTGCAGCGGCGCCCGGAGAGGCGGAGCCGGTGAGGGGGTTATATTCCTTTTCACTTTTTGCGATCACAAGTGTGGCGACGCCGTTGCCGATGATGTTGGT
>DATNBP010000227.1:0-10175 GCA_035572015.1 Puia sp.
ATCGTGAAGGAATGGTTGAACGAGTTGCTCGAGGCCGATTTCTCGACGGTCCGATCCCCCAAGAGTTACAACTCACAGACGGGCGTTCCGCTGAGCGTCTGGCAGCTCGCCCCGGGGCATGAGCTGGCGATCTTCGAGGCTGGCATTTCGCGGCGGGGAGAGATGGAGAAATTGCGGGCCGTCATCCAACCGACGATTGGGATTTTCACGAATATCGGCGAAGCCCATAGCGAAGGTTTTGCGAGCCGGGGGGAGAAGATGGAAGAGAAGCTGAAATTGTTCAGTGGCGCGGAGATAGTGATCTGCAGTGAGGCGGTGCGGGAGCGGTTATGGAAATGGGTGGAGGCTTTGGATCGCGAGTCGGCGATCCCGGGCGTATTCTCCTGGGGCCGGGCTTTCGACAATTTTATGCGGATCGATTCGATGGAAGTTGAGGGATCTGGCACCCGGATGCAGATCGCCTGCGGCGGGATCAGCGGCGAGTTGCTCGTACCATTTACGGACCAGGCGTCGATCGAAAACGTGATGCATTGTGTTTCCGCGTGTACGCTGCTCGGCGTTCCCTTCGAAAAGATCGCTGCGCGTGTCGCGCGGCTGGCGCCGATCGCGATGCGGCTTGAATTGAAGAGCGGCATCAACCATTGTTCCATCATCAATGACAGTTACAGCGCTGACCTGAGTTCACTGGGGATCGCCCTCGACTTCCTGTTGCAACAGCACCAGCACGACAAGCGAAGCGTGATCCTGTCCGACATCCTCGAAAGCGGGAGGCCGGAGGCGGAGTTGTATGCCGAGGTCGGGCGGGCCCTGCAGCAACGGCGGATAGACCGGCTGATCGGCATCGGGGAGCGGATCGGGGCGAATGCGGCGCGGATCGGCGAATGGTTTAGCGGCGAGCAGGTGTACTTTCCGTCGCCGGCGGCTTTCCGCGAGGAGATCCACCGGCTCCATTTCCGGGATGAGACGATCTTATTAAAGGGTGCGCGCATCTTTGAATTCGAGACGATCGACCGCCTGCTCACCGAGCAGATCCACCAAACGGTCATGGAGATCGACCTTGACGCGATGGCCGCCAATCTGAGGGCCTACCGGCAGTTGCTGCAGCCGGAGACGCGCGTTATGGCGATGGTCAAGGCTTTCGCCTATGGCAGCGGCAGCTTCGAGATCGCCAACCTGCTGCAGTTTCACGGCGTCGACTATCTCGGGGTGGCGTATGCGGACGAAGGCGTGGCCCTGCGGAAGGCTGGCATCCGGATGCCGATCATGGTGATGAATACCGAGAACAGCGGGTTCGATTCGCTGGCTCAATACAATCTCGAGCCCGTGCTATATTCGCCGGAGCTCCTGCAGTCGCTGGACCGTTGGCTTGTCCGGCAGGGCCTGACCGATTTTCCCGTGCACCTCGAGCTGGAGACCGGGCTGAACCGGCTGGGGTTTGCCGCCGAGGATTGGAAGGAGCTGTTGCACACGCTGCCCTCGGCGCCGGTAAAAGTGATGAGCGTCTTTTCGCATTTCGCGGCCAGCGAGGATGGGGACCAGGACGCCTATTCGAAGCGGCAGGCGGCTGCGTATTTTGCCCGGGCGGCGCAATTGGAGACCGCATTGGGCTACGGGTTTATCAGGCACCTGGCCAATTCCGCGGCGATCTCGCGGTTGCCGGAATACCGGCTGGACATGGTGCGTCTGGGCATCGGGTTGTATGGGATCGAGAGTACGGGGGCGGGCGGCCAGGCTGCGGGCGGCCTTGGGTTGCGCGAAGTATCCACGCTCAAAACGACTATCGCACAGGTCAAACATCCTCGCGAGGGAGAGACGATCGGCTATAACCGGCGCGGGGTGGCCGCGGCGGGCACCGTGATCGCGACGGTGCGCATCGGCTACGCGGACGGGTATTCGCGCAACCTTGGCAACGGTGTGGGAAAGATGTGGGTGAAAGGGAACCTGGCTCCGACGATCGGAACGATAAGTATGGATCTCACCATGATCGATATCACGGGTATACCCGATGTCCGGGAAGGCGATGAAGTGGTCGTATTCGGCAGGGAACTTTCGGTCGCGCAATTGGCGCGTTGGGCCGGCACGATACCGTATGAGATCCTGACCGGTGTCTCGCACCGTGTAAAAAGGATCTATTTCGAATGACCCGTTGGCCCCGGATAGCGGCAAATTGCAGGGATTAACTATATTTGACAGGTGAAGGCAAGAAAAATCATTTTGCTGGTCCTGCTCATCATCGTCGCGGATCAGTCGCTGAAATTCTGGGTTAAAACACATATGCCGTTGAGTCGTCCCGACAGGGATTACTACCATGAGCAGGTTTCACCCTATGACAACGGCATCCACCTCCTGGGGAAAAAAGCTCAAATCTATTTTGTGGAGAATGAAGGCATGGCCTGGGGCTGGAAGTTCGGCGGGGACTGGGGGAAAATGGCCCTCACGCTGTTCCGGCTGGTGGCGGTCGTGTTTGGCATCTACTACATCCGGACGATCATCCGGAAAAAATATCATCCGGGATTTATCATTTGCGCGGGGTTGATCTTTGCGGGGGCGTTGGGAAATCTGCTTGACAGCATGTTTTATGGCCTGATCTTCGAGCGCAGCACCTATGACCATGTGGCCAGGTTGTTCCCGCCGCATGGCTATGCGTCGTTCCTTCACGGCCGCGTGGTCGACATGTTGTATTTTCCGCTGATCACGTCGCACTATCCGCAATGGATGCCCTTTGTCGGAGGCGAGGACTTCGAATTCTTCAGCCCCGTCTTCAACATCGCGGACGCCTCCATCTCCGTGGGGGTAATAGCGATCCTGGTTTTCCAAAAGAAATTCTTTCATCGTCACCCGCACCCCCACGAACAGGAGCTCGGAGCGGGCGAGCAGAAGGTGGACGCGGTGCAGGCCTGAAGTGGCGGGACCCGACAGGGACGGCTGGGGGGGGTGCGTGTGTTTTGTCGGGACCGCTGCGGGGGTGTGTATGTTTTGTCGGGACGGCTGCGGGGGGTGTGTATGTTTTGTCGGGACGGCTTTTGCCTGTTTTGCTCCCTATTGACCGGGGGGAGACGTGAACTTGCCAGGTTACGGTCAATACAGAGCAAACGATCTGTTTTGCCGGAATTAATACTCATACGCCCCCCGGCAGTGGATGTCGGGTCTGTGGACTTCAAAACGCATTGCCGGCGGGAGCCGCCGGCCGACTGATGGGGGCGGCCTTACCCCTGGTGATTAATCAATTTCAGGAAATCGTCCTTTTTCCGGCGGGAGACGTCGATCTCATCCCCGTTTTCCATGATCACGCGGCCGCCGTCGCCGCGGAGGTATTTGCGGACATAATTCAGGTTGATGAGGTGCATGTTGTGGACGCGGCAGAAGCGGAACGGGACAAGCATCTCTTCGAAATCCTTCAGTTGTTTCGTCACCAGGATCGACGGACCGCTGGTAAAGAAGATCCGCGAATAGTTGGAATTCGACTCGATGCGGACGACGTTGCGGAGGTGGATGAATTCGAGTCCTTCCCAGGTGGGCACTGCGATGCGGGAGTCCTGTGAAAGGTTCCGGTTGAGGGATTGTTTCAGCACGTCAAGCCTTTCCTGGGTGGCAACGGAGATGCGACGTGACAGGCGGGCGACGGTTTCGCGCAGGTCGTTGATGCCGATCGGCTTCATGAGGTAATCGAATGCGCTCATACGCAGCGCCTCGATCGAATAATGATTGTACGCCGTGGTGAAGATGATCTCCGCCGTATAGTCGCCCAACTCGGCGAGCATGCGGAACCCGTTCATGTGGGGCATCTCGATGTCCAGAAAAATGACGTCGGGGTTATGGTGACGAATGAGGAAGATCGCTTCGGTCGGCTGTTCGACGGCCGCGATGATCTTTATCTCGGGGCAGAACTGGCGGATCTTCTGCTCGAGATTCTCGAGGCTGGCTGGCTCGTCATCGACGAGGATGGTGGTGATGGGCTCCATGGTAGGTTAGACCGCTTTAATCATGACCTCGACGCGGGTGCCCGCAGCCGTTCCGTCTTCATTGGACAGATCGGTGATGGTGACCCGGCCGGCCGAGTTCTGTTGGTGACTGAATATATTGATCCGGGTTTCTGTGATGGCCAGCCCGACGCTTTGATGGTTCGGATTGTTGGCCCGGCGCGCTTCCCCCGCGAGGGCGCGGCCGACGCCATTGTCGGTGATTCGGTAACAGATATACTCCCCGTTGAGAGTCGCGGAGACCTGCACATACCCGTCGTCGCGGGTGCTGAGGGCCAGGCCATGGACGATGGCATTTTCGACGTAAGGTTGGATGAGCAGGGAGGGCACGCGGAATTCCCCGTCGACGAGCTGCTGGTCGATGTCCGTTTCGTATTCGAAACGGTTGCCGTATCGCAACCGTTCGAGGTCGACATAGAGCTGAAGGGCCTCGAGGTCCCTGGCAAACGGGACGAGTTCGTTGCGGCTGCTGTGCAGGATCATTCTGAACAGGCGGGCGAATTTGTTGAGATAGTCGCTGGCGAGCCACCGCTCGTTTTTCATGATGAAGTTCTCGATGCTGTTCAGGCTATTGAAAATAAAATGTGGGTTCATCTGCGCCCGCAACGCCTGAAGCTCGGTGTCGGCGATCTTTTGCCGGAATTCCGCCTCATGGTGAATATGCGCGATCCGCCACCGGACGGCGAGAAAAATGAGGCTGAGGATGACCAGGCCGATCAGCGTCCGGAACCATAAGGACTGGTACCAGTAAGGGAGTACGGTGAGCAGGAGCGAATCGGTCGCGGTGGCAAGACCGGTCAGCTTGTTGCCACCTTTAACCGACAGTGTATACTCACCCGGCGCGAGGTTGTTGAACGAGAGCCGGCCGTTCTCGACCCGCGTCCAGTCTCCGGGAGAGGAGGAGAGCCGGTAGAAATAAAGATTGTTCTGCGGCATATCGTAGTTGATGACATCGAACACCACCTGGAAATTATGCTGGTCGGGCTGCAGCAGGATGTGCTTCTCCCCGGTCCGGCCGATGGTGATGGGTATGGGTTTGTCGCCGGCGAGGGCGTCCATAATGCGTACGTTGGTGGTGCCGGTAAAGCGATCGATGCGGTCGGGATGGACCAAAAGGACGCCGCCGAGGCAACCGGCATACACGTTACCGTTAGATGACGTGTAGAAAAGCCCTTCATCGTTGTCGGGAAGGCCGTCCCTGATCCGAAACTGGATGAGACGATCGTGGCTGCGCAGCCAGCACCAGTAGGCGCTTATGCTGCGAAACCAGACGTTCTGGTTGCTGTCAATGCACATTCTTTCAACCGGTCCGATGGCATTACCTTCCGTGAAGACGCGCATAATCCGGTTGGAATCCGGGTCGTAAACGCAGATCCCGTCGTCCATCCCCACCCAAACCTTTCCCGAACGGTCCTCGGCCATACCGAAAAGCGCATTTCCAAAATGCAGGAGACCTGAGGGGTAGACACTCACAAAACTGTCCAGGGCGGCGTCATAACGGTACATGCCCGCATTTGTGGTGACAAAAGTCCGTCCTTTCCTGTCACGAAGCAGGTAGTTTGCGCTGGCGAGCCCGCAGCTATTGCAGTTTGGCGGAATCAGGCTGTAGTGACGGACGAATTTGTTGGCGGCGGGATCAAAGACAAACACGCCCTGACTGAACGAGCGGACCCACCACTTGTTCCGATCTTCGGGTTCGATCGTGCGAAGCCGCATGAGGGGCGGGCTTCCGGGATCGCGGATCAGCGTCCTGCGGAAGCTCTTCAGGTCGAGCAACAACATTCCCCATTCCGTCGACATATACATGGTATCGCCGACCTGCCGGAAATCGTATGCTTCGCGTTTCGTGCCCGCCCCTTCGATAATTTGCCGGCCAACGGAATCGACAACAAGACCCCAGTGATGGATTTCCTTCCAGTCCGGCGTGAACCAAAAGACGCCGCCGTGGTATCGCCGGGCGACCCAGTAACCGCTTGGCGTCTCACGCATATTGTAGGGTGTCGTAATATAGGTCGGTTGCGCAGGTGCAAGGGCCGGCGTCCGGATCGGGATCATGTCGAACAGGCCGGGGGACGCGTTTGCATACAGGACACCGTTACTCGTCGCCAACCAAAGCGTATTCTGTCTGTCGATAAAGGGCTGTCCAAGTCCATCCAGGTTCGGGGGGAGGCAGTCGCGGGATTGGCCGGTCAGGGGATCGACCAGCAGCAGCCCCGGTTTGTTAGTGGCGAATACGATGTACCGCCGGCCATTAATCCGCCATTCCAGGGCTTTCCCGAGGACCAGGTGACGATCGCATGGGATCCTTCGAATCCCGCCCGCAGCGTCCAATTCCAGGATACCGCCCTGCCAGGTACTCACCCAGCAGCGATCCTCGCTGTCGAAAAACAAGCCTTCGACGGATGATTCTGTTTTGATGTCAATGACGCTGATCGGGTGTTTGGTGGCGGAATCTACGCGGTATATCTGGTTTCCGGCGTAGCCCCAAAGACGGCCCCGGCGATCAGTGACAAGGCCGGCATAGTGAGTGAGGAGAAGCTGATCGAGGACATACGGGTGAAAGGCTTCGTCGACTTCCTCATAATGGCCGTCTGCGGAGAAATGATATAGTCCTTTTGGCGACACCACGTATGCATCGCCCCGGGGATCAAACCAAAAACTTGAGTTCTCGAAACTACGGAAAGCCGACGGCGTTCTGCTGCCGGAATCAAAGCGGTCTACCTTATACGTCTCCGCAGTAAACCGGCAAATACCGCCGGCCGACTGTATCCACAAATGTCCGTAGGAATCGGCCGTCACCGACTCCAGCTCGTTTGCCGGGATGGTCGTGCTGTCTTCGCGGTTAGCAAAGAAGCGGGTGAAACCATAGCCGTCAAAGCGGTTCAGCCCGTTATTGGTGCTGACCCAGATCACGCCGTCGGCGTCCTGCGCGACGCCACTGGTCTTATCGCATGACAAGCCATCCTTTTCCG
Source organism: Puia sp. (assembly GCA_035572015.1). GTDB lineage: Bacteria > Bacteroidota > Bacteroidia > Chitinophagales > Chitinophagaceae > Puia. Next base: position 6,953 of record DATNBP010000227.1, read on the forward strand.
TCAATTGGACGAAGCGGACTTCGGGGAAGGGCTGCGCGTGGGCCGTCAGTACGCACAGCGTCAGAAGCAGTATGGCGGTCATTCGAATCATGTGACGATCCGGCTGGGCAAGCCCGGAATTTTTATCAAGTTACGCCAATCAGAAGGCGCGGGCAAGCGGGCGGCGTGGCAAATTCCGTAGTCGGCGCCCTTGAATACATTTCCGGTCCCCGGCGGCGGAGGCCGGAGGGATAAGAGTATCGCCGCCGTCAGGTGATCCGGATTTCGGGAATGCCGCGGGGATGCCGGGGGGACGCCGCCCTCAGTTGATTCGGTGCCGGAAAAAGACCGGCCGCCGCCGGATTTGTAGTGGCGCCCGCGCAGCGGGCGTGGCAGTGTAGCTTAGCTGCCGTCAACAAAAAGTTCTTTTATGAAAGCACCAATTATCCTGGCCGGGCTGCTCTGTTGCCTGTCATTCGCCCGCAGCCAGTCGACGGGTGACGTCATCAAACAAAGTGCCGGCGAGGGAGTGAAACAGGGCGCCGCGACAGCTACGCAGCAGACGGCGAACAATCTTTCTAACAGGCTGATGGATAAGCTGTTCGCGAAAAAAAATAAAAAGGCGAAGGATTCCGCCGTCAGGGCCGCGGGCGTGGGGGCCGGAGGGGTTGGGGCGGGCGGAGCTGGCGGGACCGGAGGAGCCGGTGCGGGGGGTGCTGGCGCAGCCGGAGCCGGTGCCGGCGTCGGAGGTAACTCCGCAAAAGGAAGTGATTGGGCGAGCTATAGCAAATACGATTTCGAACCGGGGGACAAGATCCTCGCGGTAGAGGATTTCAACCAGGATGCGGTCGGGGATTTTCCCGATAAGTGGAATACCAACAGCACGGGGGAAGTCCAGACTATCGGCGGCCAGGAAGGGAAATGGCTTGGGCTTACCAAACGAGGCATCTGTTTGCCCGAGTTCATCAACAACCTGCCGGATAATTTTACGCTGCAGTTCGATCTGGCGTGCAACCCGAATTTCACCTATGGTTCCGGGAACTTCTACCTGGAAATCGAGCCGCTGGCCAACCCCGGCAAGGATTTTACGCGGCTTGGGTTCGGGGCGGCGCGGAACGGCGTACAAGTCTATTTCCAGGCGAATGCGGCATTCAGTCATGGACAAACCGGTGTCAGGGTCTTTTCGGATGACGTGCAGACGATGAGCAACCAGGTGGATGAGACGGACTGGGCGTCCGCCGTGGCGCAGCACAATATCGTAAAGGTGTCCGTCTGGCGGCAGAAGCAGCGGTTGAGGGTGTACCTGAATCAGGATAAGGTTTGGGATCTTCCCCGCGCTTTCCAGAGTGATAAAAAATACACGACCATTTTGTTCGGCCTGGACAATGACATGCTGAACGGCGACCGGGTCCTGTTCAGTAATGTCCGGCTGGCGGTGGGCGCGGCGGATACGCGCAATAAGCTTGTCACGGAAGGGAAGTTTTCGACGACGGGGATCCTTTTCGATGTCAATTCGGCGGTCGTGAAACCGGAATCGGCTGGAGTGCTGAAAGACATCGCCGAGGTGTTGCAGGGCGACCCCGCCCTGAAGGTCGTGATCGTGGGGCACACCGACAGCGATGGCGACGGGAGTGCCAACATGGCTTTGTCGAAGAAGCGGGCCGAGGCGGTAAAAGATGCACTCGTGAAGCAATACCAGATTGACGCCGCGCGTTTGCAGACCGACGGAAAGGGAGCTACCCAGCCCGTGGCGGCAAATTCGACCGCGACCGGGAAGGCGCAGAACAGGAGGGTGGAATTTATAAAGACGGCGGGATAGACCGCATGGGGCGGGCGGCGGGACAGACGTCATGGGCGGGCGGCGGGATCGCGCCCGCGCAGCGCGCGGGTGGCGTGAGGTGCTGAGAGGAAGCGCGGGTGGCGTGAGGTGCTAACCGCGGTTGAGGAAGATCTCGCGGATCGATTCGTCCCAATGCTTCTTCGCCGAATGCTGCAGCGCGGAGCCGCGGTCATAATCCCAGAAGCGGGCTTCGGGACTGGAGCAGTGGTAAGTGATTTCGTGATTTCCCTTGTCGGTTGCATACATCGGGGCTCCGCATACACCGCAATGAAGTGTCGCCGGTCCGGAGTGAGATGTAACGCTGGTAAGCGATGCGGGGCCGGCAGGATACTGCTGAGCGGATTCTGAAAGAGATTGCATGTTGTTCATAGCTTTAGAGGGTGTACGGGTTGATCAGAAAGGGTATGGCAGGCAACCTCTGGTACGTTTGAACGGGCAAATATACATGCTTTTTGGTGCACCTGCAAGTTGCCGGCGCGTAGAAGCCCGAAAATGCCGCGTAGATCTACGATTGTAGCTTCAAGAAGGGAGAAGTACTTTTATATGTCAGACCGACCCTAAACTCGTTGAATCCGATAACCCCTGAAAATGGTCGTATCATATGAAACCAATTTTACCGGCTAGTGCTGCCTTGGGCAGGATTGCCGGAATATTGCTGCTCATACTTTCCTTCTCCGACCTGGCCTACAGTCAGGCCACTGCTCCTATCAAATGGGGTAACAGCTATGTCAACCTGAGCAAGAAGACGGTTGGCGGACCGGTGCAACCGGGGGACACCCTTGAAATCCGGACAAATTTTTATGTGAATGGTTCGTATAACGGAACGGGGATGATGTATGACGTCCGGTATCTCGACAACGTGCCTTCGAAGACCACCATCCTTTCCAACGACTCGCTGCGGCTCGTGACCAACGAGGGACTCACGTTCCGCCACTACACGTATGCCAATGGCGACGACGCGGGCACCTATACCGCCGTTCCGACGCTGCCGGGCGATTTCCAGATCCGTATCAATATCGGCGCCACCGCGGCTACTCCGAGCGGCGTGGATTATATGGGAGCCGCCAACATCAACGGCGCGAGCACGATCCACGGCAACGTCAGCAAGCCTATCTTCAGCAGCGGCACTATTTTGGTCACGGCCTTCCGTGTCGTGGTATCCGGGGGTTATGGAGATACCATCATGTTGGGCGCCGGCCAGATCCGCTACCGGCAAACGGCGACGACCAGGACGGACACCGTTTTGACCGCCACGCAGTATAAAATTCTGATCTCAGCTCCTACCACGCTTTGCAGCAGCACGACCAGCACGAACTTCGCGGCCGAGTTCGGGGGTACGTTCGGCAGCGGCGTGGGTCGTAACCGCAGTACGGGACCCAGCTTCCCGATCCCCAGCTACACGTA
>DATNBP010000228.1:0-4347 GCA_035572015.1 Puia sp.
TCCTGGCTCCTTCCATGATCGTGACATTGCTTCCGATCCAGGATCCCGATCCGATCTCGACATTTTTATGAATCATTGTGAATGGATCCACTTGCACATCGTCTCCGATTCGCGCATTCGGGTGGATGGAGGTGTAGGAGTGGATCACTCTGCCGTTAGCTGGTTGGTTTTCAGATTCTTGAATCATTATTACCTCGTCCTTGTGGATGGCTGTTTTCTTCATAAATATTGCTGAGGAATCCCCAGAATCTCACAAAAATAAACTTATTTACTGCAATTCCCCGAAATTAACTTGTCTTAACTTCTCTTTACCAGTTGGGCCATCAGGTCTGCTTCGGTAGCGATTTTATTGCCTACATACACGGTACCGCGCATCTCGCAGATGCCGCGCCGGATCGGGCTGATCAACTCCATTTTCAGGATCATGGTGTCGCCGGGGACCACTTTGTGTTTGAATTTGCAATTGTCGATCTTGAGGAAATAAGTGTCATATTCTCCCGCGGGCATGGCGTTGATGCAAAGGATGCCGCCGGTTTGAGCAAGCGCCTCTATCTGCAGCACGCCCGGCATGACCGGGTTTCCGGGAAAATGACCGACGAAGAAGGGTTCGTTGAAGGTGACGTTCTTGATGCCGACAATAGTGCGGTCTGTCAGTTCGATGATCTTGTCGACGAGCAGGAAGGGGAAGCGATGCGGAAGCGTTTTTTCGATCTGTTGGGTGTTGAAGACAGGCGCCTGGTTCGGATCGTACACCGGCGTGTTCTTGAGGTGTTTGTTTTTCTTGATGTATTGTTTGATCCGTTTTGCGAAATCTACGTTGGTCGAGTGACCGGGCCGGTTGGCAATGATATGCCCCTTGATGGGATACCCGATCAGAGCCAGGTCGCCGATCACGTCGAGTAACTTGTGCCGGGCAGGCTCGTTCGGAAAGCGCAATTCCAGATTGTTGAGATAGCCTTCGGATTTTACTTCGATTTTATCTCGTTTGAAGGCCTTGGCCAGCCGCGCCATCTCTTCATCGGTGACTGGCTTGTCGACGACGACGATCGCATTGTTGATATCGCCGCCCTTGACCAGGTTATGATCGAGCAGCATTTCCAATTCATGCAGGAAACAGAAGGTGCGACACGGGGAGATCTCAGCCTTGAAGTCCCGCATGGCCTTCAGACCGGCATGCTGTGTTCCAAGGACCGGGCTGTTGAAATCGATGAGAGTGGTCACCTTATATTCCATCGAAGGCATGACCACCATTTCTACCCGCTTCTTTTCATCGTGGTGGGTGATATTGGCGTCGATGCTATACCAGGACTTGGCCGCATCCTGCTCAAAAACACCCGCTTCCTCGATAATCTCGACAAAGGGTTGTGAGCTCCCGTCGATGATCGGGATCTCGGGACCGTTGACCTCGACCAGACAGTTGTCGATGCCCATGCCGACCAGCGCGGCGAGGATATGTTCCACCGTACTGACCTTGGCGCCGTTGTCTTCGAGCGTGGTACCGCGTGAGGTATCCGTGACCAGGTCGCAATCCGCCTTAATGACTGGATGCCCCGGCAGATCGACGCGCTGGAATTGGTAACCGAATCCCGGGTTGGCGGGTTTCAAAGTCATGTCAACCTTTATCCCGGTATGCAGTCCGGTTCCGGAAATGCTGGTCGCAGCCGCCAGGGTATGTTGTCTGTCAGGGTTAAAATTTGCATCCATCGATTTACTTGATTCTTCAGTAGCCGACAAAGATAAGGGTAATCGGGCAGGAAAAGCGGCGGCCCGCCATGGCCCGGTTTTTCATTAAGTAACCAGGTTGCACTTTTTATTGCCGCCAGTTTCTTACATTTAGTATCGGAAGCGGAGGTGTATAGAGGCAAATTTAGGGCGGTTTAACAAAATATTAGTCGATTTTGGAAGGCAAAGGTTTAATTTTATTGGTACTAAATATCATCAAATATGGAAGGAAAGAAGCCAAAAATATTGTTGTGTGAAGATGACCCCAACCTGGGGATGGTGTTGAAGAATTATCTGGAACTAAGCGATTTTGATGTGACGCTGGAACGGGATGGCCGCCTGGGCCTCGCGGCTTTTCAGCGGGAAAGGTTCGATCTCTGCCTCCTCGATATCATGATGCCGCATATGGACGGGTTCACGCTGGCGGAAGAGATCCGCGACGTCGATCCGGATATTCCCCTCTTTTTCCTCAGCGCAAAGACGATGAAGGAAGACATCATCCAGGGCTACAAATTAGGCGCGGATGACTATATCACGAAGCCATTCGACAGCGAGGTGCTGCTGATGAAGATCAAAGCCATTTTGAAACGCAATGACGATCTCAACAAGGAATCCGACAACAAGGAATTCGATCTCGGCTCCTACCATTTCAACCCCAAACTGCGGGAACTGAGCCATAAAGGGCATACACAGACCTTATCTCCCAAGGAAAACGAATTGCTGAAAATGCTGGCCGAGCACATGAATGATTTGCTGCCCCGCGAGCAGGCGCTGAAAAAGATTTGGGGCAGCGACACCTATTTCAACGGTCGGAGCATGGATGTGTATATCGCCAAGCTGCGAAAATACCTGAAGGATGACGACCATATCGAAATCGTGAATATCCACGGCAACGGGTTCAGGCTCGTCGTGCCGATCAATGCCTGATCAGAAAAGCAACTGCTCTCCTTCTTTGCCGGGCTTCTTTTTGCCAAGGTGCTCGTAGGCTTTGCCCGTGACTTCGCGGCCGCGCGGGGTCCGCATGAGAAATCCTTCCTGGATCAGGAATGGCTCATAGACCTCCTCGAGGGTGCCGGTCTCCTCTGCCACTGCCGTCGCAATGGTGGTGATCCCCACCGGGCCGCCCTTGAATTTTTCGATGATCGTGGCCAGGATGCGATTATCCATTTCATCGAGCCCGTGTTCGTCGACATTCAGCGCTCGCAAGGCATGTTGGGTGATGCCGAGGTCGATCACGCCGTTGCCCAACACTTGCGCGAAGTCCCGCACCCGTCGCAACAGCCCGTTGGCGATCCGCGGCGTCCCCCGGCTCCGGCGGGCGATCTCCGAAGCCGCATCCGAGGTGATCTTTGTCTGCAGAATTCCCGCGGACCGCAGGATGATTTTCTGCAGCGTCTCCGCATTGTAGTATTCCAGCCGCGACTTGATGCCGAAGCGGGACAGGAGCGGCGCCGTCAGCAGGCCGCTGCGCGTAGTCGCACCGACCAGCGTGAACGGGTGAATGGTCAGTTGGATGCTGCGTGCGTTCGGACCGCTGTCGATCATGATATCGATCCGGTAGTCCTCCATCGCCGCATAAAGATATTCTTCGACCACCGTGCTCAACCGGTGGATCTCGTCGATAAAGAGAACGTCGTTGCGCTCCAGATTCGTGAGCAGCCCCGCCAGGTCGCCCGGCTTTTCAATCACAGGGCCGGAGGTCTCTTTGATATTGACGCCCATTTCGTTCGCCACGATCCTGGACAAGGTAGTCTTCCCCAGCCCGGGCGGACCATGGAACAGGATATGATCAAGGGCCTCGCCGCGCATTTTGGCGGCGCGGATAAATATGCGCAGGTTGTCGATCAGTTGCGGCTGGCCGGCGAAGTCTTCGATGGCCGCTGGCCGGATATTGTTCTCAAACTCTCTTTCCGAGGGTGTCAGCTCGCTTTTGTCGGTATTGAGGTTGAGATTGGCCATGGGCAAATATACCGGATTGGCCCGAAACCGCTCCTCGCTTTTCGGCGATTGCCGGGGTGGCGGCGATGTGCGCCACCACCGTGTCAGCATTTGTTCAGGCAAATGCTAAATCTTACATGTACTAAACTACTGAAAAGTCAGGGTTGACGCTGCCACAGCAGGTCCGCAAACCATTTTTTCGAATCCAGAAAGGTATGCACCGGATGAAATCCGGCTTGGACGGCCATTTGGTTGCATTCCGCCAGCGTATACTTTTGCGAGATCTCCATAAAGACCGGCTCGCTATCGCAGAACGCGATCGTGCTGTCACCGATACGAACCTCCTGGGCCGCCAGACTGACGAGGTAGCTTTTGCAGGCGCCGCTTCCGGGATCGTAGACCGGATAGTGCTCGAACTGCTCGGGGTCGAAATTTCCCCCCAGTTCGCGATTGATCCGCGTCAGCAAATTGAGATTGAATGCCCGTGTGATGCCCTGCCGGTCGTTATAGGCATCGAGGATCGTTTTGGGGTGCTTCTTCAGGTCGAACCCCACGAGCAGCAAATCTCCCGGCTGCATCCGGTCGTGAAGCTGACGGCAAAAAAAGACCGCCTGGGCCACGGTCATGTTGCCTATATTGGCGCCCATGAAAAGCACGATCTTCTTACCCGAGGTATAAGTGGCCAGT
>DATNBP010000229.1:0-60786 GCA_035572015.1 Puia sp.
CCGCCCGGCGAGGGTGTGCTATAGCCCATCGTGGCCTGGTTGTATGTCGAGCCGAGGTCTTCGCCCCAGAGCATCATGCCGTAGTTGGCTTCCACCTGCTGTTCGCTGTTGTCGGCGAACATCTCCAGGATACAATAGCTGCCCGGCGAGGCGGCCTGCATTTGATTGTATATCGTGTCCCAGGTGGCCACGCGGCCCGCGTCATAGTGACCCCAGGCAGCCACATTGCAATTATTTCCGGTGGCGTCGCAGGTGTTGGTCTGCGTGAAGCCCTTCGCCAGGTCCCAGCGGAAGCCGTCCAGGCGATAGTTGGTCAGCCAGTAGTCGATGACGCGATGGGTAAAGTCCACCGTCGCCGGACTCTCGTGATTGAACTGGAATCCGACATTGAAGGCGTGTGTGGGATAGGGATTGAACCAGGGGTTGTTGGCGGCCGGGACCCCCAGCGCGCCGTTCCAGTACATCTGAACCATCGGTGAACTGCCGAAGGAATGGTTCATGACCAGGTCCATGATGACAGCCATCCCCTGCTGGTGGCAGGCGTCCACGAACTGCCGGATCGCCGTCGGCGTTCCGTATACTTTATCGGGCGCGAAATAGAAGTTAGGGTTGTAGCCCCAGCTGTTCGCGCCTTCGAAATTGCAAAAGGGCTCGATCTCCACCGCATTGATGCCGAGATGCTTCAGGTAGCCCAGGGTGTCGATCAGGCCCTGCCAGTTACCCGCGGCGGTGAAATCGGAGAGCCAGAGTTCATAGATGCGCAGGTTGGATTTGGCCGGGCGCTGGAAATTCGTGACCTGCCAGTTGTAAGCCGGCTGGGCGGTCTGCATGACGCTTGCCAGCGTGCCGGCCGCTCCCGCCGGAAAAGGCTTCAGGTTGGGATAGGTGGACGCCGGGATCGCGGGATCGACATTTTTGTCGAGCACTTTCTCCGTATTGTAGTCCGCCAGCTGAAGGCTGTCGTCGATGACGTATTGATAGGCGTATTCGGTGCCCGGCGTAAGCCCGCCAATCTGCAGCCAAAAATAATTGCTGTCGGGCGATTCGTTCATCTGGTAGGCCGGCTCCTGCGTCCAGTTATTGAAGTCGCCGACGACGAGGATCTTGTGCTTCAGGGGCGCATACAGCACCAGCAGCGCGGAGGTGTCGCCCGGCAGGTAATTGATGCCTTCCCTGGCGCCCGCGGGGACAGGAGCAATGTTGACAGCGCCGCCGGCATAGTAGTTCAGCGTATCGGCTGTTGTAGTGGTTCCGTCGTTCGCCGTGGCGATGACCCGTTGATTGCCGGCGGTGGTGACGGTCATCGTATATTGAATGGAATCAGCTGACGGCGCCGTGGCTACGGTGGCGCCATTGACCGACAGGGTAAGGGCGGCCGTTTTATTGGTGATGAATTTCAGCGGCAACGTGTCGCCGATGCTTTTGTTCAGCGCCTGCGGCACGGGGGTATAGGTCGGTTGAAAAAGGGGCAAAGAGAACCTCCCCGCGAGCGCCGTGGTGTAGACAGGGATGAACATATCGCTGGCATCCGTATTGGCCTCTTTCTGCGAACCGCTGCCGTTTCGGAAAAGGATCGCTATCTTATAGATCTGCTCCCCCGGCGGTACCGAAAAGAAACTGCGGATGTTCGATATGGTGTATTGATACCGGTTGTTCCCCAGGTAGGTGGCGTGCGCCGCCGCGGGGGTCGTGCCCCACTGGTAGAGGACATGCTGCCATATGGAGGAAGGCGTGCTCAGGCTTGTGACCAGGCCGATGTGAACATAGACATCCGAAGTGGACGCGTAATTGTATAAACCCCGGTTTCCCTCGCTGCAGTCGACCGTGATCGATACCGTCGAAGTATCGACCGGGAACAGCGGCTGCCATTGCAGCAACTGAGCCTGGGCCGTGAAGCCGGCGAAGAAAACCAGGGCGGATAAAAACAGCGTCCTCATTGGATCATGTACGAATAGTACCCGGGGTTACCAAGATAAATCGTGATGGTATGCGTTCCCGGGGCCACGGAAAAATTCTTTGACGGGTCGCCGATGTTATTGCCGTTATAGGAAAGACTGCCCACACCGTTGCCGCCGGTTCCCGGCGTACCACCGGCATCGCCTAGATTGATCGTCCACGCATGGTTAGCCCGGAACTTGAACTGGTCGTTGGCCGCCGTCGTGATCGTTCCGGACCACGAGTTGGAGCCGGAATTGTACGTCATGGGAATATCGGTGGACCAGTTGCTCGCGGCGAAACTGCCGATAATGCTCCAGGACGTGATGGCCGTCGCCGACCAGGTATTCGCATTCGTGTTGGCCGTAATCTCGTAATAACCGCCGCCCGGAACCTGGAGGTTGTTGCCGCCGCCGAGGCTCAGCACACCCGACTGGCCATTGCCGGCCGTATCGCCGTAGGTCGCGCCGTTCCAATCCGGTTCGCCCGTAAACTTGAATTGATAGGTGCCGCCCGACGGGATCGTCACATACCCGTCGTAGTTTCCGTCCTTGGCCGGAGAGCCGAGGGCCGGGGCGGTGCCCGGACTCCATCCCTGGTAATCGCCGGGCACATACAGCAGCCCAAATTGCCTGACGGAGGTGCAGGTGAAGGTCCCCTGCTGGAAATCCACGGTGATCGTGTAGAGTCCCGTCGTAGCGGGGCCAGGGAAGTTCGTGTTGTACGTGTTATCTCCGCCGTTATACCCAAAAGGTCCGCCTGTTGCCGGGACGTTGGCGCTGGCGACCGCATATTTGTTGGTCCAGTCGCCGTCGACGGGCAGGATCAGGTATTGCTGGCCTCCGTTCAGGAAGAAGGTCCCGCTGTAGACCACCGAATCCAGTTCGGTAAAGGCCTGAGCCGGTACCGGCACGGGGTTGTTCCAGCCGCCGGAAGTTGCGCTGCCGACAAGGAAGAGCGCCTTGCTGGCAGGAGGCGCCACCTTGGGTGGAGTGACATAGGGCGTGTAGTTGATCGTGATCGTATTGGATGTCAGCTGCTGGTTGTTGTTGGAATACGATGAGATCACGCGGATGTCGATATTGTACGCGACGTTGTATTGAAAACCGAGGCTTAGAGCCAGGCTGTTGATCTGCTTTGCCGTCAGCGAATCGTAAAGCGCACCGGAAACCTGGACGCTGACCGCTTTGGAAAAGTTCCGGCCGGAGGAATCGATCTGGATCGTGTACAATTCGGAGGCTGAATCTGTCGCATAGTGCGGATTGGTCCAGCTTATCGCCAGGACTTTATTCATGGAATCCGCGGGCGCCGGGGCAAGCGACGTCGTAGACACCTTTATCGTGGGAGCCGTACCGTTGCCGTAGTAGGGGTTGGTCGTCTTCTTCTGGCAGGCTACCATTCCCATGGCCGCCATGCCGATCAAACCGGAGAGTCGCAAAATATTTTTGTTCATGGCTGGTGTTATTGGGTTATCGTATAAGTTCCCGACTGGAAGTAGAAGGTTACCGTATAGGTCCCGTCGCTGACCGGGCCGTTGAAGTTGTTAGACGCGTTGTAGGCGAATGTCCCGCCAGTCGGCGAAGAATTGCTGTTGGCCGTCGCGTACTTGTTGGACCAGTCGCCTGCCACCGGAACGAGCAGGAATTGCTGACCGCCGATCAGCGGCAACGTAATTTTATAGATCAGCGGGGTCACCTGGGTCATTTGCTGGCCAGCCACGCTGGCGGCCGATCCGCCCACCATCCAGCCGTCGCTCGTTGCGCTCCCGGTGATATACAAGGCGCCCGATGCCGGCGGGTTTACGGCCGGCGGCGGCAGGTACGGGGTCACCGTAAAGCTGAGCGGACTGGAGTTCAGCACCGCCTGATTGGAAGTCCCGGGGCTCAAAGGCGTCAGGAAGGACTGGATCCGGACCTGGATATTGTGCGGCACCTTCGGCTCCAGCCCCATCCGGTTGGAAAGGATCGCATTCAACTGGGCCACCGTATACGTGACGCTCAATTGAGACGTGATCCCGACCTGGACCAACACCGGGCTGGAAAAATTAGCGCCGGCCGTATCGATTTCCAGGTAATAGCTGACACTAAGCGAGCTGCCACCATCGCTGAACTGGTAGTTGGGATTGGTCCAGGAAAAAGTAACCGCATTGGCGGTGGTGTCGGATAGCGGAAGTGAAATCGAGTCGGTGGCGGTCGACGTGAGTACCGGCGCCGTACCACCCACGAAATATACGGGTGTATCATTCTTATTGCAGGACATCAGGATCATACCGCCCGATGCCGCAAGGAGAATAAGCTGATAAAAGTATCTTTTCATATGATCGTGCAATTAAAGCGTTTGTTAATAGCCGGGGTTCTGGGAAAGATTGGGGTTGACGTTCAGATCGGAGGCGGGCAGCGGGAACAGGTTGTAATGCGCATCGACGCCCGTACCCGACGCGATCCCGCCCTTCCAGGGCCACAGATAAGCCGAGGACGTGAAGAGCCCGTATCGGATCAGGTCGGTGCGCCGGAAACACTCCCAGCTCAATTCCCTGCCCCGCTCGTCGAGGATGTCCTGCAGCCCGATGCTGCTGGCTTCATAGCTGGCATTGTTGCCCGACGCGCGGTCCCGCAGCATATTGTAATACGTAAGCGCCTGCGCTTGCGTACCGCCGGTTCCGCCTCTTAGTACAGCTTCCGCATAGATCAGGTATTGCTCGGCAAGCCGGAAGAGCGGGAAGCTCGTGGAGCAAAAAGTGGCCGCGCCCACCGGAAGTTGGCCGGTCGAAGTAACGTTTTGGAACTTCACCGAAGCATACCCATTCGTGAACGTGCTGATGCTGGCGATCGATTCGGTCTGACCAGCCGTGTAGAACAGGGCCCGCTTGTCGGTAGTCCCGGTCACATCGGGATACAGGTTCGGGAGGTTGGCCGTCGTCCTGTTGCCGCCCCAGCCGCCTGTGGGCACGCCATAAGCGGTGGGATTCATCGAACCGCCGATCTCCGCATTGATGATGAAAGTAGTTCCGCCGTAATTCTGCGTGTTGACACCGTCATAAGCGATAGAAAGGATCTGCTCGGTATTGGTCGGTGCGTCGTTGTCCGCGAGGAAATTATCGTGGAAGTTGGGCAGCAGCGTGTAGCCGCCGCTTGTGATGACTTTCGAGGAATAGGTGATGGCATCGGTGTACCTGGCCGTTCCCGTGTAGACCTCGGCATTCAGGTATAACCGCGCCAGGAGGGCCCATACACAAGCCTGGTCCGCGCGGCCGAATTCATTCTGACGTGCCGCGACCAGTGCGCTCGTGTTATCCAGATCTTTCAACTCGGATTCGATATAGTTGAAGAGGGAATCGCCCTTGATTTGCGGAGGCAGGTAGGTCCCTACCCCGATCGGGCTCTTTTCGGTCACAAAGGGCGCTTTGCCGAACAGATCGAGCATTTCCCAATAGTCAAAGGCGCGCAGGAACCTGGATTCCGCGATGTAGTGGTTGAGGTCCGCCAGATCGGAGCCCTTGAAATTCCCTTTCGCCGCGGTGGCCTGCTGAATAAAAGTATTGGCGACGGTAACCTGGTACATGATCCGGAAATAAAGGCCGAGCAGGATCGGGTTGCTCGAGTTCCAGGCCATATTATGGAAGTCCGGTACGCCGGGGTCGTTCCAGGCGCAGACGGCCTCGTCGGTACTCAATTCCGAGGCGTCCCACAGCAGGCGCACGAAGTCCGAGGTTCCGGCGTCGATACCGACCAGGTTGGTGCTGCCCGACCCATTGCTGCCGGTCAGCGCATACGCAGCGTACACCTGTGCCAATGCTTTCTTGGCGCCCGCGTTGGTACTGAAGACCTGCGACGCAGTCACCGAATTCGGCGGCTGGCGATCCAGCTTTTTCGAGCAGGAAACCAGTGTCCCCGCACCCAGCATTGCCGCCATCGCTATCGTGAAAATATTGCGTTTCATATGTTCAACCATTTACTTTATTATCGTGATACCTATGGATTAGAAATTTATACTTGCTCCGAGCGTGTAATTCCTGGGTCTCGGGTACAGGTTGTTATCAATACCGCCGCTCACTTCCGGATCCTGACCGTTATACTTGGTGACCACAAACACGTTCTGGCAGTTGGCGCTCACCCTCAGACTGGCCGTACGGGATATCTGGCCGAAATCATAATTGAGTCCGATATTATCCACCCGCAGGAAGGAAGCGTTCTGCACATAATAGTCGGAATAGAACTGCGGCGCGTAAAAATGACTCCTGTAGATATCGGTAGACGCATTCGTCAGGTAGTTCAGGGGGTTCAGCATATACTCGGTTACGCCCAGGTCGGCGGCGACGTTGTTATACATATAATTACCGATGTTAGCCCTGGCTACGATAGAAAGGCTCCATTTTTTATACGAGAAGTTGTTCGTCATGCCCATGATCACCGGGGCATAAGGAGCGTGATCGTGATACCCGTCCGCGGACGGCGGCGGTGTGATCACCCCGTCCCGGTTGCGGTCCACAAAGACACCTTCGACCGGTACGCCGTTCTTGCCATAAACTTGTTGCAGCACAAAAAAGGAATAGGGATCGTTGCCGACCGTTTGCATCTGGATCATATTGCCCGTCCCGCCGGAGATGGGCCCCGCCTGCTGGCCATAGAAGTTGGCGCCGGGTGTCCCAACCGTTATCTTGGTGATCGTATTCTTGTTATAGGCAATATTGTAATCCACATCCCAGTTGAAATTCCTGGCCTTGATCACGTTGACGCTGAGGGCCAGTTCCACCCCGTGGTCGGTCATCGTCCCGAAATTCGCGGTAATGTTATTGGTGAAATTAGTGCCTGCGGGAACGGCTGTCGGGAAGAACAGGTCGGAGACCGACTTGTTGTAATAGTCGACCGCGCCGATCACCCGGCCGCGGAAAAGGCTGAAATCCAGCCCCAGGTCGGTCGATGTGGTCTGTTCCCACCTGATGTTGGCGTTAATGGCGGCGGGCGTATACGTATTATAGAATGTATTGCCGAATTTATATTGGGAGGAATTGGAGCTCAGCGAATATTGCGGGATGTATAAATAATCGTTGATCCCGTCCTGGTTCCCCGTCTTGCCATAGCTGCCCCGCAGTTTCAGATCTGTCAGCCAGTCGACATTCTTCAGAAAGCTTTCCTGCTTGAGGCGCCAGGCGGCGGCTACGGCCGGAAAAATCGCCTTCCGGTTGGTCGGGCCGAATTTCGAAGACCGGTCGTCGCGGATCGAGGCGGTGAGGATGTATTTCTGGTCGAACGTATAGATCAGGCGGCCGACATAAGAGATCATCGAGTAATCCGGGTTGTACTTGGGGTATATAGGCGCCGAACCGCTGAGGGTATCGTGGGCCGCGTCATAGCCCACATAATAATACTGTGTCGTCGCCGTGTTCGCGTAGGTGTATAACCCCGTCAGGTTGATGTTGCTCTTGATGGAAGGGAGATCCTTGATGTAACTCAACTGGTACAAAGCCTGCACATACGTCGTGTTGGTCTTGTATTTATTGTTGAGCCCCGGTCCCGGCGAATTGCCCGCTGCCTGTGCCGCGTTCGCGGGCACTTTATTCGTACCATACCCGGTCGCGGCGTCATAACCCAGATCGGCAATGGCGTGCAGGCCGTCGACGTGCGGGATCTGGTAATCGATGTGGACATTTCCGAGGCTGGCGCCCGAGTTGCCGGAGTTGTTGTCCTGTTCGAGGAGCGCCAGCGGGTTCCTGGTGGCCAGGGAGTTCAGGTGACCCGAAGATTGAGTCCACTCAAAATAGCCGCCCCAGGGGCTGCCTTTCTGATAGGGCGATTGGGTAGGGTCGAAAGTTGTTGCGGACCCGACCGCACTGGTATTGGCAAAACGCGAGGCGGTCCAGATGCCGTTGAGGTTCAATTCGATCTTCAGCTGGTCGTTCAGCAGGTGCGGGGACAGGTGAATACCGATCGATTCTCGCTGGAGCTTATCCGTCTTCAGGATCCCCTGCTCGTCGTGATATCCGACGGAGACCCGGTAGGGCATCCGGCCCGCCGTCCCGGAGATACTGAGGTTATCGTTGTTCGCGATGGCTGTCTGATAGATCAGTTTTTGCCAGTTCGTATTCGAATTGCCCATCATGTCCGCAAAACTCGTATCGGCCGGGTTGGCGGCCACCTGGCCCGCCATGAAGGTGCGGAACTGGCCCGCATTGAGCACCGGCAGGTATTTCGCGATCGTGCCGGCGGTGACGGAAGTGTTAAAGTTGAAAAGCGGCGTGCCGCTCGTGCCTTTCTTGGTGGTGATCATGATGACGCCGGCCGATGCCCGCGACCCGTAGATAGCGGCCGAAGCTGCATCTTTCAGGACAGTGACATTTGCTACATCGTCCGGGTTCAGGAAATCCAGCGGGCTTGAGATGCCCGCGGTCGTGGCGATCCCGTCGTTGGTAGTCGCAGGCATTTCGAGTCCGTCAAGTACATACAGCGGGTCCTTGTTGCCGTTGATCGAAGCGATGCCGCGGATGCGGATCGTGCTGGAACTGCCGGGCTGGCCGCCATTCGACGTCACGGAGACGCCCGCGATCTTGCCCGCGATCAGTTGGTCGACACTGGTAATGGCCCCTTTCTGGAAATCTTTGGCGTTGAGCGAGGTGACCGCTCCTGTCAGGTCCTTCTTGAGCTGGGTACCGTAACCGATGACCACCACTTCATTTTGGATCGAATTGGCGACCACCAGCATCACGTTCACATCCGGCCCGGTAATGGGCACCCGCTGGGAGGCGTAGCCAATGTGGGAGATCAGGAGCGTTCTGGCGCGCGCAGGAACCGAAAGGTGAAAGACACCGTCGGTGCCCGTGGATGTCCCGCCCGGGTATCCCGGGGAGGTGACGGTCGCCCCCGAAACGGGCGAACCCGTGGAGTCAGTAATTTTTCCGGTGACGGTTCTCGTTTGAGCAGAGCTGCTTATTCCCAGAAGCAGCAATAGGCAACCTATTGCCATTTGCACAAGCAATCGCTTTTTTCTCATACTGGCAATTAATTTTGAGTTTTGTCGTGTATTATTTACACATTGATTTGTGTAAATCGTACACAATGTTAGGAACATTTTTCGTTTTACCCAATATTCCCCGCAAAATTCCATAAAATAATTTTGTTAACCGCGACAACGGGAATGACGGATCGGGTCAGCAAGTTCAGTGGAGTATATATAGTACGGGAGGCGGCTGCAATCGGTTGTCCCCGGGGCTCAAAAATCGATGCCAAACCACTTTTTCCGCTCCTTTTTCTGGTATTTCTCATAATTGAACCGGTATAGCTTTCCGGGGCGGTGGGGGACATCCGTCTCGAGCTCGCCGGTGTCTTCGAGCAGGCCCATGGAGAAGAACTTCTTCCTGAAATTGCGCCGGTCCAGTTTCACATCCAGGATAGCCTCGTAGAGATTTTGCAATTCGCGGAGCGAGAACTTCTTAGGAAGGAGGCTAAAGCCCAGGGGATGCTCCTGGATCCGCCTTTGAAGCCACTCATAGCAGACGTCGAGGATCGCCTGGTGGTCGAAGGCCATTTCGGAAAGCGTGGTCACCCGGTGCCAGTGCAGTTCATTGGCGAGGATCTTGAGCTGGTGGTGCTCGATATTGATCAGGGAGCAGTAAGCGATCGTGACGACACGGGCGGCGGGGTGGCGCCCGGTTTCGCCAAAAGCCTTCACCTGTTCGAGGTACACGTCTTCCATCCCCGTCCTTTCCCGGAGGATGCGGTAGGCGGCCTGGTCCAGGTCCTCGTGGTTGCTGACGAGGTCCCCCAGCAAGCTCCACTTGTTGTCATACTGCTGGAAGTCCGACTTGATCAGCAGCACCTTGAGCTCGTTGTCGTCGAAACCAAAAATGACACAGTCGACCGAGATGCCGATGATCCCGTCGTTTTCCAGTTCCTTCAGGATTGTCCTGATATCTTTCTGGCCGGCTGGCATTGCGTCCCTCGACGACAAGCCTTTTTTTGATATCGATTCGAGGTTCATGTAACCACTAAATTAAATAATTCGACTGCGAATAACCGAAATAAATTAACCGGCGCGCAAATCGGAAGCCATTCAAATCGAAATTGCCGATATTTACGAGTCGACACACTAATACCAAAGACCTATGTATTCATCGGACCAAACGCAACGGCTGCAGGAGTTGTCAGCCGGCCTCCTCGCGGGCCTTCGCGGCAAAGGCCTGGGCAAGGAACGGCTGGAGGAATTGAGGGACGTGCTCCGTTTTCACGAATATCGATACGCCATCCTCAACGACCCGCTGATCGCTGACTTCGAATATGACATCCTGTACAAAGCCCTGGAAAAAATTGAACGCGAATACCCCGAACTGGTGAGCGCCGACTCGCCGACCCAGCGGGTGGCCAGCGGCCTGACGAAGGATTTTCCGACGACGGAGCATCTCGTGCCGATGCTTTCGCTTGAGAATTCGTATAACGAGGAAGACCTCCTCGATTGGGACCGTAAAGCCAGGGAACTGGCCGGTCTTGCGGAACTGGATTACTGCATCGAGCCCAAATTCGACGGCGCCAGCATTTCCCTGGTCTATGAGAACGACCGGTTGATAAGAGGCGTTACCCGCGGCGACGGCGTCGCGGGCGACGAGATCACGACCAATATCCGGCAGATCCGGTCGGTGCCGCTGACTGCGGCATTTTCGCGGTATGGCATCCAGCTGATCGAGATCCGCGGCGAAGTGCTCATGAACAAAAAGAATTTCGCTAAATACAACGAACAGCTGGCCGAACAGCAACTGCCGCCGCTCGCCAATCCGCGTAACGCGGCCGCGGGTTCGCTGCGGATAAAGGACCCAAGGGAGGTGAGCCGCCGCAACCTCGAGGCATTCCTGTATCATGTCAGTTATTATACCCCTGCCACCGAACACCCGGCCCTGGCGACGCACAGCGGAAGCCTGAAGATGCTCTGGGACCTGGGATTCCGCAGTCCGCAAAAGGAATTGAAGACGGTTCGCGGCGTCCGCGCGGTGATCGATTATGTACACCAGTTCGAACAACAACGCGACGGCCTGCCCTATGAGATCGACGGGATGGTGATCAAGGTGGATGCTATCGCCTTGCAGGAAAGGATGGGTATGACCACGCACCATCCGCGCTGGGCGATCGCCTTCAAGTTCAAGGCCCGGCAAGCCACGAGTACGCTGCGAAAGGTGGAGTTCCAGGTGGGACGTACCGGGAGCATCACGCCGGTCGCCAAGATCGATCCGGTACCCCTTAGCGGGGTAACGATCGGGTCCATCTCGCTCTTCAATGAGGATGTCGTGCGGGAAAAGGACCTGCATATCGGCGACCAGGTATTGGTCGAGCGCGCGGGGGACGTCATCCCTTATATCGTCAAGCCGCTGGCCGAACTGAGGACCGGCAAGGAGCAACCGATCGTGTTTCCGACCCATTGCCCCGTCTGCGGCGACAAGCTCGTGAGACCCGAGGGCGAAGCGGTGCTTCGTTGCGTCAATATCAACTGTCCGGCGCAGGTGGTGGAAAGGATCATCCACTTTGCCAGCAAGGATGCCATGGATATCCGAAGTTTCGGGGAAGCCAATGTCCGGAAATTCTATGAGCTTGGTTTTGTAAAGGATATCCCGGGGATCTACCGGCTGCCGTTTGACAAGATCCGGCAGCTCGAAGGGTTTGGCGAGAAAAGCGTCGCCAACCTGCAGGCGGCGGTCGAGGCCTCGCGGCAGCAACCGCTCCACCGGCTGATCTTTGGTCTCGGTATCCGTTATGTCGGCGAGACCACCGCCAAGGTGCTCGCCGCGGCGGTCCCGCACCTGAAAGATCTCGCCGGGTATTCGGTGGAGGACCTGCAGAACCTGGAAGACGTCGGCCCGAAAGTAGCGGCAAGCGTCTACCAGTTCTTTCACAACCGGGACAACCTGCACCTGCTCCGGGAGCTGGAAACCCTGGGGCTGACGCTCGAAAGCCAGAAGTCGAAGGCCGCCGCCGGGGGCAGCCTGACCGGTCAGACTTTCCTGTTCACAGGCACCCTTAGCCGGTTGAAGCGCTCGGAGGCGGAGGAAGCCGTCGAAAAGAACGGCGGCAAGCTGCTCAGCGGCGTCAGTAGCAAGCTCAACTATCTGGTCGTCGGCGAAGACGCGGGAAGCAAGCTGGAAAAAGCCAGGAAGATACCTTCGATTCACATTCTCACGGAAGACGAATTCATCAAGCTACTAACGAGTCACGAAGCAGCGCTTTGAACACATAATATAATTTTCTTACGTTACTGGTAATTCGAAATTCTTTTTCGTAACTTTAAAGAAATTGCCAGGCAATGATTAGAAAACTCACCGGCGAAGTGTGGAAACCATTGCAGTTTCCCGGCTGGAAACAACTCCGAAAAAAATACGCACTTTCTTCAATGGGTCGCGTTGCCAGCTACTCGGAAGATGTGCTTGCCGACGGCAAATTGCTGAACGGCAGCCTGACGACCGGTTACAAAACGCTCAATCTTCACCGGCCAGGTAACAACGGTACACTCTACATCCATCGCGAGATCGCCCGGCTGTTTCTTGGCAAAGGATCGCCGAAACACAAGTATGTGATCCATGTCAATCATAACAAGCTGGAAAATTCGGCGAGGAACCTGAAATGGGCGACGCTGGAAGAGATGATCAACCACCAGCAAAGAAGCCCCGCCAAAATCGCCTACAAGAAGGTACAGGCTAATCGCACTGTCGGCCTGAAGCTGACCGCCAACCAGGTCAAGACGATCAAAAAGACGCTGGGCAGCAGGAACCGCCAGCTCACCATCAAGAAACTCGCCGAAAAATATAAGGTCAGCGAGATGACGATGTACAGGATCAAGAGCGGCGAAAACTGGGGAAGGATCAAATAGAACGCATGCTCAAAGCTTCCACGCTCAAGTTCCTCAAAGACCTCAAAAAGAACAACAACAAGCCCTGGTTCGAAAAAAACAAATCCATCTACCTTGACGCCAGGGCGGACGCAGCATTATTCGTGGCGCAGTTGATCGACCGTCTGGGCAAGACCGATCCGGATATCGCGCCCCTTCAGGCAAAAGACTGCACCTACCGGATCTACCGCGATATCCGCTTCTCCGCCGACAAGACACCCTACAAAGTGCACATGGGCGCCTACCTGAACAAGGGAGGCAAAAAGGTTCCGACCGCGGGTTACTATTTCCACATCGAGCCCGGCCAAAGCATCCTGGGCGGTGGCTTATGGATGCCCATGGCGCCGGAACTGAATAAGGTCCGCCAGGAGATCGATTACAATTTCGCCGACTGGACGGCCATCCTGAAGAGCCGGACCTTTTTGAAATACTACCCCGGCGGCCTGGACCAGGAGGAGAAGATCTCCCGGCCGCCAAAGGGCTATGATGCGGACAACCCCGCCATCGAATACCTCAAATTGAAAAGCTTCGTCGTCACGCGCCCGGTCGACGACAAGACGCTGCTGTCGCCGTCGCTGCTCAAAGAAGCGGTCGCCGCCTTTGCCGCGATGAAGGACTTTGTCGGCTTTTTCAACCGCGCATTGGAATAACCCTAGTTCAACAATCCTTTCCCCAGCAGGTATTCCGCGATCTGCACCGCGTTGGTGGCCGCGCCCTTGCGGAGATTGTCGCTCACCACCCACATGTTCAGCGTATTGGGCTGTGACTCGTCGCGCCGCAGCCTTCCGACGAACACATCGTCCTTTTCGTGCGAATCCCTCGGCATCGGATATTGCTGGGAAGCGGGCTCGTCGATGACAACGACGCCCGGAGCGTGGGCGAGCAGGGACCGGACCTCGGCCAGGTTGAAGTCCTTTTCGAATTCGACGTTGACGGCCTCGCTATGTCCTCCCATCACCGGGATCCGAACAGTGGTGGCGGTCACGCGGATATTGTCATCGCGCATGATCTTCCGGGTCTCGTTGACCATCTTCATCTCCTCCTTCGTGTAGCCATTGTCGAGGAACACGTCGATCTGCGGGATGGCATTGAGGTCAATGGGATATTTGTAGGCCATTTCACCGCTCACTCCTTTCCGCTCGTTGTGGAGTTGCGTGACCGCCTTCACACCGGTACCCGTAACGCTCTGGTAGGTGGAGACGACGATACGTCTGACACCATACTTCTGATGGAGCGGGTTGAGCGCGACCACCATCTGGATGGTGGAGCAGTTCGGATTGGCGATGATCTTGTCCTCCTTCGTGAGGACGTCGGCGTTGAGTTCGGGGACCACCAGCTTTTTCGAAGGGTCCATCCGCCAGGCCGACGAGTTGTCGATCACCGTGATGCCCGCGGCCGCAAACTTCGGCGCCCACTCCAGTGAGGTGCCGCCGCCGGCTGAAAAGAGCGCTACGGCCGGTTTTGCCTTAATCGCATCGGCGGCGCTGACGACCTTATATTTCCTGCCTTTGAATTCCACTTCCTTGCCGACGGATTTCTCCGAGGCGACGGGGATCAGTTCGGTAACCGGGAAATTCCTTTCTGCCAATACCTGCAACATTTTGGTGCCAACCAGGCCGGTGGCGCCGACGACTGCGACTTTCATGTAGTGAGTGTTAAGGTTCAATAAAAAAATAGAGCCTTCCCTGGGGAAGGCTCTTGATATTTTGTATACTCAACAATCAAAACCTTCCCGGAAAGGGGAGTTTCTTGATTTGCTTTGTATCGATCATCGTATTCATCGGACGCAAAAATAAAGACGATAACGGGATTTGCAAAATTTTTGTGCCCGCGGGAGCCGCCCCCTCAAACCAATTCGATGTCGAAATTCACCAGGTCGACGAATTGCCGGATCCGGGTGTCGATATCCGCCCGGGTGATCTCCTTTAGCCGGGTAGGTCCGAATTTCTCGACGCAGAAAGAGGCCATGGCGGAGCCGACGATGATCGCCGTTTTCATATTCTCGAACGAAATGTCCTTCGTGTGCGCGATATGGCCGATGAACCCGCCGGCAAAGGTATCGCCCGCGCCGGTCGGGTCGAAGACCTCCTCCAGCGGCAGCGCCGGCGCGACAAAAACCTTGTCTTCATAGAATAACAGGGCCCCATGCTCGCCTTTTTTGATGATCAGGTACCTCGGTCCCATGTTGAGGATCGTGCGGGCCGCCTTCACCAGGGAAACCTGTCCGCTGAGCTGCCGCGCCTCGCTGTCATTGACCATCAGGACGTCGACCATCGTCAGCAGTCGTTTGAGGTCGTCGAGCGCGTTGTCCATCCAGAAATTCATCGTATCCATCGCGATGAGCTTCGGGCGCTTCTTCAACTGCTGGACGACGCTGATCTGGAGGCTGGGCAACACATTGCCCAGCATCAGGAACTCGCTGCCCTGGTAGCTTTCGGGGATGACGGGGTTGAAGTCCGCGAGCACGTTGAGATCGGTGACCAGCGTGTCGCGGGTATTCATGTCCATATGGTATTTGCCTTTCCAGAAGAAAGACTTCTTGTCCTTAACGATTTCCACGCCTTCCAGGTTGACGCCGCGGTTTTCCAGCTCCGTCATTTCCTCTTTCGCGAAATCATAGCCTACGATGGAGACCTGGTTGATGGGTTTCACAAAATTACTGGCGGCGTAAGCGGCATAGGTTGCCGCGCCGCCTACGATCCAATCCGTCTTTCCGAAAGGGGTCTCGATGGCGTCATAGGCCATCGACCCGACAACAATTAAGGACATGCTCGTGGTTTTACGATGAAATAATGTCTTTTCAAAGGCAATCGTGCATCCGGTGACCGGATTTGGGGCGCAACCTACGCATTTTTATGTAATTTGTGCCGCTAACGGTCGTTAGTTAACGGACTATGGCTAAAATTCAAAGCAAGAAGAACAGCACCAAAAAAGAGGTCATCATCGAAAAGGCGTCCCGGCTATTCCGGGAAAAGGGTTTTGGCGCGGCCAGCATGCGGGACCTCGCCGAACATGTGGGCGTGGAAGCAGCCAGCCTATACAACCATATCCAGTCCAAGTCGGAGATCCTGCAGACGATATGTTTCAAAGTCGCTAACGAATTCATCAGCAACCTGGACGCCGTCGAGGCGAGCCACCAGTCCACGCTCAAGAAAATGGAAGCGATCATCCGCCTCCATATCCGGATGATGCTGGACCAATACGAGTATGTATACATCGCCGATCACGAGTGGCGGCATCTCCCCGAGCCCTATCTCTCCAATTTCCTCAATCAGCGGCGGAACTACCGGAAACGGCTCGGCGATATCATCGAGGAAGGGATCGCCAGGGGAGAGATGAAGGCCCTGGAACCCTATACCGCCGTATTGGTCATACTTTCCGCCGTAAGCGGCATCGACTCGTGGCAACGGTCGCGAAAAAGCACGAGCGCCGAAGCCCTCGAGGCAAATATGGTCAAATTCCTCGTCGAGGGACTGAAAAAATAGAGCGATGGGTACACATTTCAGAAGTCTTACAATTGAAGATATCCGGCGCGAAACAGCAGATTGTGTGTCGGTGGCGTTTGGCATCCCCCCCGAGTGGCGGGACGAGTTCCGGTTTCGCCAGGGACAGAATATCACCGTCCGGATGACGGTCGGCGGCGCCGAGGTCCGCCGCTCCTACTCCATTTGCAGCAGTCCGGAAGAAGGCGAACTCCGGATCGCCGTCAAGAAAGTCGAGGGCGGGATTTTTTCGACCTACGCCAACGAGGCCTTGCAGAAAGGCCACGCGCTCGAGGTGTTGCCGCCCAGCGGGAAATTCTATACCGAACTACACCCCGCCAACCGCAAACATTACCTCGCCTTCGCGGCGGGCAGCGGCATCACCCCCGTCATCTCGCTGGTCAAGACCACGCTCGCGGTCGAGCCCGGAAGCCGGTTCACGCTCGTCTATGGCAACCGCAACCGCCTTTCCATCATTTTCCGCGAAGAACTCGAGGCGCTGAAGGACCGCTATATCGACCGTCTGGCACTCCATCATATCCTCAGCCGGGAGGAAATGGACGTGCCCGTTTATCAGGGACGCATCGACGTGCGGAAATGCGAGGAGCTTTGCGAACGGCTCATCGACCTGCGGTCGGCGGATGAGGTCTTTCTCTGCGGGCCGGAGCAGATGATCTTCTCGCTCAAGGATTGGTTGGAGGGGCGGGGCGTGGAGCGGAAGCGGGTGCATTTTGAATTGTTTCACACCCTGGGTGAGGTATCGGCGAAACTCGTGGAGCGCGGCGGCAAGATCACGACGGGAAAAGAAAGCGAAACGGGAGCGGGGGGAGGCGGGTTTGGGGCGACGGAAGGCGGCGTGGCGGGTGGTCCGGGTGGTCCGGGTGGTCCGGGTGGTCCGGGTGGCGCATCGGGCGTTGGGGCGACGGCTGGGCGCGAGGGGGTGTTGGGTGTTGTCGCGGGAGGCGGTGTTGGCGCGGCAGGCGCCGCGGGAAGCGGCGGGAAGGGCGATGTCGGTGGTGCGATTGGCGGCGTGGGTGGTGTTGACGCGAAAGGCGGAATGCCGACACGTGCGGCCGCAGGACCGCCCGCGGTGAGCGAGGTGACGGTGAGACTCGACGGGATCAGCCATCGCTTTGCGCTTCCGTATGACGGGGCGTCAGTGCTGGAGGCCGCGTTGATGGAGGGGATCGATCTGCCGTATGCGTGCAAGGGCGGCGTATGCTGCACCTGCCGCGCGAAACTTGTGGAGGGGAAAGTGGAGATGGACCACAATTATGCGCTGGAAGCGGACGAGCTCGAAGCGGGGTATGTCCTGACTTGCCAGTCGCACCCGCGGTCTGACAAGGTGGTGGTGGATTTTGATACGAAGTAGGCGAAAACGCCGGAGCTCCCAGATCGTTAGCGAAATGACGCATTAATGTTGAAATTCCTTTTGATTATTGTATCGCTCCTCTGCAGCCAACTGCTCGTCGCACAGAACGTCCGCCGGCGCCCGATCCCTGTCGACTGGTACCAGAAGGACCCTGCAATGGACTCGCTTGCAGGCATCACCCTCGACAAAGCGTATGGTTTGCTTACCTGCCGCACGTCTCACACAGTCATTGTCGCCGTTATTGACAACGGTGTAGACATCCGCCACGAAGACCTGAGAGCGATTATTTGGACAAATTTGAAAGAGATACCCGGCAACGGAATTGACGATGATCAAAACGGGTTTACAGATGACATTCACGGTTGGAACTTTCGCGGTATGACCGACGGTACCATCGTCAGGAATGAGCAGGCCGGCTGTCTGCAGTTGTATGAAAAATGGCGTGCACGATATGACGCAGCAGACACTGCCGCTTTCGACAGCGCGGAGAAAGCAAACTGGACGATTTTCGAAAAGGCAAAGAAGGAATATTTTGACGGTCGGAGCAGCCAGGACTCGACGGACAGGCTCTTCGTCTACAATATAGACTATGCGTCCTCGTCGTTGATCGCAGGCGACCCGGATAATGATTCTGCAAGGCACTACGGAAGTCCCTTGTCTATTCTTTCCCCGGACCTCTCGCACGGCACGCACGTTGCCGGAATTATTGCCGCGGTCAGGAATAATGGCATCGGGATCAGGGGTATAGCGGACAATGTCCGGATCATGCCGGTAGTAGCGGGAACGGCCGCGGGTGACGAAAGGGATAAGGACGTTGCCGCGGCGATCCATTACGCCGTCGATAACGGTGCTAAGGTCATCAACATGAGTTTTTCCAAGTTGTTCTCGCCGGACAAGAAGGTGGTCGATGAAGCGGTCCTTTATGCGGAAAAACATGACGTCCTCATTGTGCACGCGGCCGGCAATGACGGGGTGGATATCGATAGCGCGACAAATTATCACTACCCGATTGGCATCTATGACGATGGCCGCCGTGCCGGGAACTTTATTACTGTAGGGTGGAGCAGGCCACTTTTCGACCACCGGCTCGCACATCCTTATTCCGATTACGGCAAAAAAAATGTCGACCTGTACGCCCCTGGCAGTGATATTTACTCGACAGTGCCAGATAACCGATATGACTATAAGTCGGGCTCCAGCATGGCGGCCCCCGTCGTTACGGGTGTTGCCGCGCTGTTATTCTCTTATTTCCCCCAACTGTCAGCTCAACAGGTAAAAGAAATTCTGATGCGATCGGCTTTCCGACCACAACAAATGGTCGACAAACCCCGCTCGAAAATATCAGTCCCATTTAGTAGCATGTCGGTCAGCGGCGGAATTGTCAATGCATACCGGGCGGTAAAAATGGTGTTGGAAATGGGCCTCTAATGAAAGCCAAGGTGAATCTTCCGGGCGACCGGAGAGTGCCCGGCCGTCAGAATGTTCTATATTTGAGCATGACTCGATCAACCCTCCTTTTTCTGCTTGTAGCGGGTGCCCTGAGCGTCTCCGCTCAGCAACTAACCACTCCAGGCTACATGGATTCGATCAAAGCCTTTCGCGCCGACTACGTCGGAAATCACGAGCTACTGACCAGCGCGGCCCAAAAAGCATTACTGCGATTTTATCCGGTAGACCCAACCTACCGCGTTGCCGCCCGCTTCGAAAAATATGCCGACAGTCCGTGGTTCCCGATGGCGACCTCCGGCAGATCATCTCAGATCCAGCGCAAATACGGCCGCCTCACCTTTCGGATCCACGATACGACCCTCCACCTCACCGTCTACCAATCGCAGGCCTTGCTGCAAAAAGAAGCTACGCGTGAATACCTTTTCATTCCCTTCACCGACGCCACCAGCGGCATCGAAACCTACGGGGGAGGACGCTACCTTGACTGTACGATGGGCGATATCCACAGCGGCGTCCTGGTACTGGATTTCAACAAGGCCTACAACCCCTACTGCGCCTACACGACAGGATATAATTGCCCGATCCCGCCTCGCGAAAACGACCTGCCTGTCGCGATCCGGGCCGGGGAAATGAATTATGGGAGACGGCATGGATAAAGGACATGGCGTCGCATCGCGGTGTACACGGCGGTTGCCGCCTTTTTGCTGTCCCCAGCAAAATAGCCCTGGCCTGAATCCCCGAATATAACATTCCCTCATTTTTTCCAGCGTTACAAGTTTCCAATTGTTAATTCGTTGATTATATCCACTCTACAACGTTTTCTGCATGTATTTTCAATTAATATACCAATACATGTTGGTAAAAATCGATATCTTCGTGGCATTGCGATGAATAGCCGTAGAACATTACGAACCCATTTAAAGGAAGGCTGCCTTTACCGGCGCTCCGATGTCGGCCAGTGGTCCAAATCCCCAGATCGGCACCTAGCCGAACTGGTAAAAGAGGGCACACTGGAAAAGTTGTCCCCCGGGCTTTACTATTACCCCAAACAATCCGTCTTTGGCAAGACGCCGCCTGATGAGGTCAAGCTTGTCAGGAGCTTTCTGAAGGACGACCGCTTTCTGATCACCTCCCCCAATGTCTACAACGGTCTTGGGGTGGGTACTACGCAACTGTACAACCAAAGGGTCGTCTACAACCACAAGCGGCATGGCGAATTTGTGCTGGGGAAGCAGCGATTCTTGTTTCGGATCAAACCCAATTTCCCGAATAAACTGACCGAGGAATTTTTGCTTGTGGATCTGTTGAATAACATAGAGTTAATAGCCGAAGATAAAGCGACGATCCTTCAAAGCGCGAGAAGCAAGGCATTATCCATGGACCAGAAGAAGCTTGCCCGTGCAGTGAAAGAATATGGCGGCGTCCGGGCCAAAAAATTTTTCCACCCCGTCCTAAAAAAGACCTAGCAGATGGCCATCACCTTTTTACCGCCTTTCCCTTTCAAACCGGAGATTTCCAACTAGAATTCCGATTCACTCAAAACGACCTATTGTACTTCAATAGTCCAACAACCAGGCCACGTGAATACAATATCGGTCTCTTATTAAAATAAATCATGCTGCCGGTCCCCAACCCAACACTTTTGGATCACCCGGCGCGAACACCCCCTACTCCCACGTCTTCTCCCCTTTCTTCATCTTCCCGATCGTCGCCTGGTAGCCGGCTTTGTCTGCTGTCCCCGCCAGGCCCGCCGCCTTTGTCTCCAACGCGATCGCCTCGTCTTTTTTTCCGAGCTTGTACAGGATATTCGCATAGGTGTCCATAAACGCGGGCTCCTTTGCGTCCTTCAGCCGCTTGCTCCAGTCGAGCACGTCCGAGACGCAGCTCATATCCGCGCATTTCTGAAAGACGGACCAGGCGATGTCGTTCAATTCCGGATCGCTCATCTTCCCGCCATAGGTTTTCATGTAGGCGACGATGGCGTGCTCGAAAGCCGGCCAGTCGTTGCGGCTGCGGTAATAGTTGACCTTGATCCTGGCCGTGAGCTCATCGGCTTCGGCGGGGAGAAAGCGGGCGATCTTTGCGTGCACCGCCTGCCAGTCCGCCGGCCGGTCGTCGCCCTTTTTGCGGTCGGCGCCCTCGGACATCAGGACGTTGCGGACGAGCCGCTCCGCGGTGCCCGGGCCCATGGTCCTGTCGACCTCCGCCGCGTGCTTGGTAAACACGGGAAAATATTCATCCGTGCTTTTGCTGGTGTAGGCGATCTCCAGCCCCACGGCATCACGGCTGAACTGTCCCTGTTGCGTGGCCAGCCAGTCGCGGGCAATCTTCTTTCCGGCGGTCAGGTCATAGGCATTGACGCAGGCCATAGCGACCGCATGCAGAAAGGCCGTGTCGCGGCGGCCATGATCGTACTCGTCGAGCAGCGTGTAATATTGCTTCGTGCTATCGAACGACGAGGACAAATCGTTGATAAAATCGTTCGCGGTCAGTCTGGACCCCACCAGCCGGTGAACGGCGTGGCCGTCGGGCGCAAAGATCATATAGGTCGGATAGGCGCGGATGTGATACCTGGCGGCCAGCTCGTGGCCATCGGCGTACCAGGCCCTGGTGTCGGCCGCATCCTTCGCCGTGGTATCCAATTGAACCGCCACGCTGATGAATTTGTCATTCATGTAAGCGCCGGTTTCATCCTGCGGGAAAATGGTGGTCGACATGTACCGGCAGGGTCCGCACCAGGTCGTGAAACAATCCATGAAGATGTACTTGTTTTCCGCCTTCGCTTTTGCCTGCACGGCAGCCCAGCTCAGGCCATGCTCGAAATGGACGCCCTTGTCCTCCTGCGCCCGGAGCAGGAAAGGGATGAGCAGGAGTAGCACGGCGGGTGTGCGTAACAAGAGGGTGGCGGTCGCCAGGGGAAACGTTGACAGCTTTTTCATCGAACAAAGTTTTGGTATGAGCCATAAAGATAGCTCAATAACCCGGATTTTGCGACAGGATCGAGGTCGCGCCCGGATTGCGGGTCGGGGAAAAGCAGCCTTTGCGGCGTTACCTGAAACAAAAAGCCCCGCCGGAGTGGCGGGGCGAAGTACAGGTATCGGCTACGCGGAGTAGCTAGTAGCCCGGATTCTGAGTCAGATTCTTGTTTAGTTGAATATCTTCCAGCGGGACCGGGAAGACATACTGGTGTTTGTCCGGCGCCATGTTGTAGTTGAGGTTGTTGCCGTTTGCGTCGAACTGGTTGGCCATGAGGTTGACGATATTGATCGTGCCGTTTGCGTCGGCGCGTTGCAGGTCGTTCCACCGCGTACACTCGAAAACGAGTTCCAGCTGGCGTTCGTTGAGGATGGCCAGGGCGAGATCGCTCTGGGAGCTGGCCGTGGTGTTCGGCAAGCCGGCACGCGTTCTGATCTGGTTCAATTCCGTAACGGCGGCCGTGGTGTTCCCCAGCTGGTTGTTGGCCTCCGCCGCGAGCAGGATGATATCCGCCAGCCGGATCAGCACGATGTCGTCATCCGAATTGTAACCATCCGCGTCGGGGTATTTGTTCATAAAAGGGATCGGCAAATTCGGGTCCCAGGCATTGGCGGGCATGACGAATGCCGCGCCGGGGATCTGCCAGTTGATCGTGGCCTGGTACCGGGCCATCGTATCCCCTTCCGCCTTGAACGCCTTGATGAGGTTGGCGGAGGCGATATCGCGTTTGGGATATCCATCCGAAGCTACGTAGTCGAAGATCTCAAACCCAAAAAAGCCATACGCCACGCCGTTCGCCTGCAATTCAAAAATGGACTCGGAATTGTTCTTGTTCGCCGCTCCCCACAGGTTGGCAAAGTTGGGAACCAGCGAATAGGTGTCGCTGTTGATCACTTTGTTGCAATAAGTGAGACAGTCGGCGTAGTCGCCCATCTGCGCATAGGTCTTCGCGAGCATCGCTTCCGCGGCCCCCTTTGTCGCGCGGCCCAACTGGCCGTTGTAAGGGGTGGCATCCAGTACGCTGTCCGCGTATTTGAAATCCAGGATCATCTGGGCATACACCTCCGATTTTTTATTTCGGGCCGGATACAGGTTGCCGCCATTCGCCACCGACAGGATGATCGGGCAGTCGCCCCATTCGGTGACCAGCCAATAATAGTGGTAAGCCCGGAGGAACCTGGCTTCGCCCAGGATCTGCGCCTTGCGGGCGGCGGATAACGCGGGGTCGTTGATATTAGGCACGTCGTCCAGTACGGCGTTGGCCGCCCTGATATCGTTGTACAGTTCCTGCCAGTCCCGTTGAACGTTGGTATTGGAGGACGTGACGGTGGAGAAATATTCGAGCGGTTGTTCCGCCGTCACGTTGTCACTGTTGACATAGCAATTGTCGGATTTACCGTCGGTGTTCATGAAATTATCATACTGGTAGAAATTGGTATAGTACACCATCCAGTCGTAGGCCCCCGTCAATTCGCTTTCGGCGTCCGTCGCCGAAAGGGGAAAGTTACCGGTGGTCAGGCTGGATTCTGGCTTCTTATCGAGGAAGCTTTTGCTGCACCCGGCGAGCGTAAAGAGCAGGACCGCCGGAAGCGCAAAGTATATGGCTGAGTTATGTACACGCATATAAAACAGGTTTATCGTTTTCATAATTGAATATTTGCGCCGATGGTGATCGTTCTGGCCGCCGGGTAGGCGCCCGCATCGACACCGATCGAATACAGCGAAGGGCCCTGGCCGGCATTGACGGCCTGGTTGTTGGTGCCCTGGCCGAAACTGTCCAGATCGGGGTAGTATCCCTTGTATTTTGTGACGATGAAGAGGTTCTGCCCCGTAATATAGACCCTGAGGCCGGCGATACCCGTCCGCTTCAGCACCTTCGGGTTCA
Organism: Puia sp.; assembly: GCA_035572015.1. GTDB lineage: Bacteria > Bacteroidota > Bacteroidia > Chitinophagales > Chitinophagaceae > Puia. Next base: position 23,960 of record DATNBP010000229.1, read on the forward strand.
ACTGGTAGGAGAGCGTCGCGCTCCGCAGGCGGATAAAGGACCCGTCCTCCACATACAGCGAGGATACCTGGTTCTGGAGCAAGGCGGCATTGGTGGCGTTGGTCGTCCCGTTATTGATGGCCGTGGGCACGCCGGTATTCTGGCCGGATTGCTCCCAGCGCCCGAGCACGGCGGCGCTCTCGTTGGTGTAACCCGTCAGGCCTTCGATCTCCATGCGCGTCTCGTCGTACACTTTGTTCCCCTGTACGCCGTCGATCAGGACCGACAAGGAAAAGTCCTTGTACCGGAAAGTATTCGTAAACCCGAACGTGTATCTCGGAAGCGCCGATCCCAGATCCGAGAGGGTGCTGTCAAATACCTCGTTGCCCGTCTTCGGGTCGACCCCAAAAGCGCGGTAGCCCCAGAACGTTCCCAGCGAATAGCCGTTCTTGATGATCTCGGTATAGATGGGCGCATGGCTGCCGCCGACCGTGATCGCGCCGGTCTGATAGGAAGTGGTAACGCTCGTGTCCAGATTGGTGATGAGGTTCTTGTTGAAGGAGAGATTGAAATTGACATCCCACGAAAAGTCCTTCGTCTTCACGATGGAAGCGTCGACATTGAACTCGAGACCTTTATTGATATCGTATCCCGGTACGTTGATCTGGGTGATCGGCCCGCCGAAAACGAGACTGCCCTGCTGCGAAAAGATCATGTTCCTGACCTTCTTGTGGTAGTAGTCCGCGGAAAAGGTCAGCCGGCGATCGAGAAAGGTGGCGTCAAAACCGATATTGGTCTGCGCGCCGGATTCCCATTTCAAATTCGGATTCCCGATCTGCGAGGTGGTGGTCACCCCCGGGGCGGCCGTGGCGCTGCTGCTATACGCGTATGGTGCGCCGGGGCTTAACAGGGTATAGGAAGGATAGAGCACCGTATAGGGCGGCAGGTTGCCGGTTTCGCCCCAGCCTGCCCGGATCTTCAGGTCCTGCACCCAGCTCACGTTGTTCATGAAGTCTTCGTTGGAGACCCGCCAGCCGGCCGAGACAGCGGGGAAAGACCCCCACTTGTCGTTGATGCCCACCCGCGAGGTACCGTCTTCCCGGAACGTCCCCGTCAACAGGTATTTGTCGTTGTAGGAATAATTGACGCGACCGAAATAGGAATTGGTCGCCCACTGGAAATTCTGGGTGCTGACCGAGTAGTGACCGCTGGCGCCGTTGAGGGTCTGGATCGAACTTGTTGCAAAGCCCTGGCCGGACTGCGAGGAGAGCGCGATGGATTCTTCCAGCGCGGAGGTCCCGACGACCACATTCAGCGAATGCAGGCCGAACTTCCTGGCCCAGGTGAGGGTGTTGTCCCAGGCCCAGCGATAGGTTTCGGAATAATTGTCATTGGCCTGCCCGTTCAGTGTAAGCCCATACAGGCTTTTATAGGGATCGAGGAAATAATCGTATTTGGAGTTCTCGATGACGGTATTGAGCTGCGACCTCAATTTCAGATTGAACGGCAGCGTGACCTCGGCGTATGCATTGCCCAGCAGGTTATTGCCGACCGTATTATTGGTATTATTATAAATATCGGACATCGGATTGTCACCGGAATAGAAGGTGCTGTAGCCATAGACGCCCGGGTTCGGCGAACCGGCGGGCATGAATACCGGGACATACTCAGGCGTTACGATCGCGGCTACGACGGCGCCGCCGAACTGCGTCGAAGTATTCACCGGCACCGTCCGCTGGTTGGTGCGGTTATAGCTGAGGTTGGCTCCGATCCTGAGCCAGGAGGTGGCGGCCTGGTCGATGCTCAATTTTACGGAATAACGTTTGAAATTCGATCCGACGATGATGCCGTCCTGGTTGAGGTACCCGAAGTCCAGGTAGTAGGTCCCTTTTTCCGAGCCCCCGGAAATACCGGCATTCACGCTGGTCTGCATGGCGGAATGATAGATCATATCCTGCCAGTTGTTGTTGGTCGTCGTCAAATTGTAGTAGCTGGGAATGGTTGCCTGAAAAGCGGACGGGGTGGTCCCGAAGATCTCGGACTCGAGCCCGAGCCACTGGGTATTGTTCAACACCGGAATCTTTTTTGTCACCTGCTGCTGGCCGGTATAGAGACTGATATCCACCCTCGGCTTACCCTTTGTTCCCTGCTTGGTGGTGATCATCACCACGCCGTTGGTGGAACCGGCGGCCCCGTAAATACCCGCGGCCGACGCATCTTTCAAAATGCTGATCGATTCGATCGTATTCGGGTCGATGCTGCGGATATCGTTGGTCAGGACGCCATCCACGACATACAACGGTTCGCCGCCGTTGGGAGAGCCGATGCCCCTGATCTTCACCGAAAGATCGCTTCCCGGCATTGCGCCGTTGGGGATGGAGACCTGCACGCCGGGCGCCTTTCCGACGATCGCCTCCACCGGGCTGACGATCGGCCTGCTCGCGATGTCTTTCGTATTCACCACCGAAACCGCAGAGGTGATATCCTTTTTCGTCGAGGAGCCGTAGCCGATCACGACGACCTGGTCCAGTTGCCTGTTGGATGGCGTAAGCTGGATATCGACCACCGACTGGTTGTTGACCTTCACCTCCTTGCTCTCGTACCCGATATAGGATACCTCCAGCGTGGCGTCCTGCGGGACGGTGAGGGAGAAGGATCCGTTGTTGTCCGTATTCGTTCCCACGGTCGATCCTTTCACCACGACGCTCACCCCCGATAAAGGTTCGCCGTTGGCGCCGGTCACCTTACCCGTGATGCGGATGTCCTGCTTTTGAAGGCTGGAGGAGATGACGACGACCAGATTATTGTCGAGGACCTTGTAGGTCAGGTCAGTACTGGCGAAGAGCGTCGCCAGGGCGTCCCGGAGGCTGGACTGCTCGAACCGGATGTTCACCTTTTTCCGCAGAGACGGCAGATCGTAGTTGTACAAAAAGCGGAAGTCGCCGCTTTTCTCGATCTTATTCAGGACTTTAGAGATCTCGGCCCCTTGCATATTCAGGGTGATGGAGCCCTGTGCGTGGACGCCGGCCCTTGCCTGCAGGACGCCAAGCAGGAGCAATAGCATGGAAAGCTTCATAATGACTAACAATTTAAAGAGCACCTGTAACCTACGCCTCCCGACAGGAGGTTGTGAATTTTTCATACATTTATGATTAAGGATTTACAAATAGGAAACCCATACCGCCCTCCAAGTTGGTTACAGGTTTTCCGATGTAGCCTGACGGGGAATGCGTCAACATTTCCCGTTTTTTATTGAATCGCGGGCGTCAACCCGTATCGTCCTTATTTTTTTTCAATTTCGATAACATTTCCGCTGATTTTATAAGTGAATGGAGCAGTTAGTTGCAGCGCATTCAGGGCATCCTGCACGGATTCGTTGGCAAAAGCGCCGGCGAAGCGGTATTTATAGAGGCCTTCATCCTGGAAAACGATCTTTACGTTGTACCACCGCTCCATTTTTTCCGCCAATTCATTAAAGGGATCTCCGTTGAATACGAGCCTGTTGTACAGCCAGGAGGTCTCAACCTTTTCGCTGTCCGGAATATTGGCCGGAACCGGATTTACCGAAATGTCGGGCAGGACGGGCCTTCGTCCGGCAAGGCCCGGTGCTTTGACCGGGGATGACACCGGTACGGTCAGCAGGTGCTTGTCGAGCACCAGTTTCTCATCGGGCTTCAGGATGACCCGCGGGGAGTTGGGATTGTCGCGCCCGGAGACCTCGATGGCGCCCTTCAGGAGCGTCGCCTCGATCGTCTCGTCCTGAGGATAGGATTTGACGGTAAATGCCGTGCCCAGCACGCGCACGTCGATCGCGGAGGCGTGGACGATAAACGGGCGCGCCATATCCCTGACCACGTCGAAATACGCTTCTCCTTCCAGCTCCACTTCCCGTGACCTGAGATTGAAGTCGGCGGCATATTTCAATTTACTGTTGGAGTTCAGCCAAACCTGGGTGCCGTCCGGCAAAAGCATCCTCGTCCTCACGCCGGGTCTTGCGACCACCTCCCCGCCCCTCGCAGCGGGTATGACCGGCGCGGCGGGTTGATGCCCGAAAAAAGCGCCCCATGCGCCGAAGACGCCCCAGGCCAGGAGAGCCGCTCCTGCACACGCGGCAGCATAGTACAATAGCCTGCTGGAAATGACCCGGATCTTTTGAGCCTTCCGCGGTTCTTGCCGGACGATCCTGCGAAATCGCTGTTCCAGGTCGCGGTCGGCCAAGTCCATGTCCGGCCCTGAGACCGGAGCCGAAAAATAGGTATGGAGGATATCGAGCAACTGGTGCTTGTCGGGCGACTCGCGCAGCAATTCCTGCAATTCGCGCTCTTCAGCGGGGGACGCTTCGCCGGACAGGCGGCGGGAGATCAATAGCCATAAGCGGTTGTTGTGGTCCATATAGCAGGCGCTATTTTATTCAGACAAGAAAATCGCGACGATCTACTAGTGGAACTGAAGAAAAATTTCAGGAAAGGCGGCTTCGGGGTCCGCACCCGCGGCACCGGTCATCCCTGCCGCCGCTACGCCACCGGAAATGCAGCTATTTATGGACCGGTTTCCTTTGCAACGGGTAGCCGAGTTCCGTTCCGAGCGCGGCCGCGATCCTTTTGACGGCGACCGCCATGTGGACATCGATCGTGTTCACCGAAATATTCAGGATCTCGGCGATCTCCCTGTACCGGAGGCCGTCTTCGCGCACCAGCTTGAAGATCATTTTGCAGCGGGGCGGGAGGGCTTCGACCGCCTCCTGGAGTCGTTGATACATTTCCGCTGTGATCAGGATCTCCTCCGGGGAAATGCCGGATGCGCTCAGTTCGATATGAATGTGGTCGAACGGCTCGGCGATGCTCTCCCGCGCCTTCTTTGACAAATAATTGAGGGCGGTATTCTTGGTCGCGGTGTAAAGATATACGCGGAGGTTGCGGATGGACGAAACGGAAGCCTGTTGCTGCCAGAACCGGACGAACACATCTTCGACGATCTCTTCCGCCGGCTCCCGGCTTTTCACGATCGCAAACGCAAATTGGAACAGGCGTTTGCAGAACCCGGCATAAACTTGTTTGAACGCAAATTGGTCACCTGCCGCGATCTTTTCGAGCAGCTCGTTTGCAGAGGCAGTCAGTTCGTCGGAACGCTCATTTTCCATACGCCACGCAAAAGTACTAACAATTGTTAGCCGTGGAAAAAAAAGTATCTTTGAGTATAAATCAGTGGACTATGCCGCAGGCTGAGCACGAAAAAGAATTCCAGCAAAAAGTCGACCAGGAGATCCGGGTCGAGCCCAGGGACTGGATGCCCGACGCCTACCGGAAAACCCTCATCCGACAGATCTCGCAGCACGCCCATAGCGAGATCGTCGGGATGCTACCGGAGGCCAACTGGATCACGCGCGCGCCGACGCTCAAACGAAAAGCCACCCTGATCGCCAAGGTGCAGGACGAGGCCGGACACGGCCTTTACCTGTATGCGGCGGCCGAGACGCTGGGCATCAGCAGGGAAGAGATGATCGGGCAACTGCATAGCGGAAAGGCGAAATATTCCTCGATCTTCAACTACCCGACGCTGACCTGGGCGGATATGGGCGCGATCGGCTGGCTGGTGGACGGCGCGGCGATCATGAACCAGGTCCCGCTTTGCCGCGCATCGTACGGTCCTTACGCGCGAGCAATGGTGCGGATCTGCAAGGAAGAAAGTTTCCATCAGCGGCAGGGGTTCGAAATTTTGCTGACGCTGAGCAAAGGCAGCGAGGCGCAGCGGCGGATGTGCCAGGATGCGATCGACCGCTGGTGGTGGCCGTCGGTGATGATGTTCGGACCGAATGACGATGCGTCGCCGCATTCGGCGCAGAGCATGCAATGGAAGATCAAGCGGTTCTCGAATGACGAGCTTCGCCAACGTTTCGTCGACATCTGCGCGGAGCAGGTAAAGATACTGGGGATGCGGTTGCCGGATGCGGACTTGCGATGGAACGAGGAGCGCCAGCACTACGATTTCGGCCCGATCGACTGGGCCGAATTCTACCAGGTCATCCATGGCAACGGTCCCTGTAATAAGGAGCGGCTGGCAGCCCGCGTGCAGGCCCACAAAGATGGCGCCTGGGTGAGGGAGGCGGCGCTGGCTTATGCGGAGAAGCGGGAGAAACGCCGCGAGCGCGAGCAACAGGTCGCGTGAGGGTAATCAAAAATCCGGAAATACCGAATTATGGCTGAACAGCAGTGGCCGTTGTGGGAGGTCTTTATCAGGAGTAAACAAGGTTTGGATCACAAACACGTGGGAAGCCTCCACGCCGCCGATGCCTCCATGGCCATCGAGAACGCACGCGACGTCTATACCCGCCGCATGGAAGGCGTCAGCATCTGGGTCGTCGAAAGCAAATATATTCACGCTACCAATCCGGACGAAGCCGCCTCGTTGTATGATCCGGCCAGCGATAAGATCTACCGGCACCCTACCTTCTACGATCTGCCGGACGAATTAAAGCATATGTAAGATGGCATTTTCCGCTTCTATCGAGTATACCCTCTTTTTGGCCGACAGTGCGCTGATCCTCGGGCATCGCAACAGCGAGTGGACCGGGTACGGTCCGATCCTGGAACAGGACATTGCCCTCTCCAATATCGCGCTGGACCTGATCGGTCAGGCAAGGTGGCTGTTCCAGCATGCGGCCAAGCTGGTGAACGAAAGCGGCGCCGCGCCCCGAACCACCGAAGACGGGCTCGCCTATGGACGCGACTCCTGGGATTTCCGGAATTGCCTGCTCGTGGAGCAGGTCAACGGCGACTGGGGCCGCACCATCATGCGACAATTCCTTTTCAGTGCCTGGCAATATTATTATTACGACCAGCTGCGGCAGAGCCGCGACCGCGAACTAGCGGCGATCGCAGAGAAATCCGGGAAGGAAGTGACCTACCACCTGCGCTGGAGCAGCGAATGGGTGATCCGGCTGGGGGACGGGACCGCGGAAAGCCATGACCGGATGACATCGGCGCTGGAGGGGTTGTGGCCGTTTACCGGCGAGCTGTTCGAGACCGTGTCATACGAGCAGACCATGATAACGGCGGGGATCGCAGTGGATCCGTCGACGATCAGGCAACGCTGGACGGAAAAAGTCGGCGAGGTCCTGGGCGAAGCGCAGCTGAGCGCGCCGCAGGGCGGAGCGGGAGCAGGCGGCAACGGCAGGCCGCAGGGCGGCGGGGAAAAGGACGGTGCCGGCGGCGCGGGACAGGTCTGGATGCAGACGGGCGGGAAGACAGGGAAACACACGGAGCACCTGGGCTATCTGCTGGCCGAAATGCAATTTTTACAACGGGCCTATCCCAATTGCGAATGGTGAGTGAGAACGATATATGGTCGATGCTGGAAGAAGTCAATGATCCGGAAGTGCCCGTCCTGTCTGTCGTGGACCTGGGGATCGTCAGGGACATCCGCATAGAAGGAGACGACATCGAAATCGTTATTACGCCCACGTATACCGGATGTCCGGCGATGGATGCGATCCGGACCGGTATCCGGATGAAGCTGTTGGAACACGGCTACCCGGGGGTTCGGCTGACGACGGTCCTGTCACCGGTATGGACGACGGATTGGATGAGCGAAAAAGGAAAGGAGAAGTTGTCGCAATATGGCATCGCGCCGCCGTTACCCGTACAGCAGGTCTGTCACCCCGGACTGTTCCGGATGGAGGAAGCGATCCCCTGCCCACGCTGTCATTCGTACCACACGGAGCGGATCAGCGAATTCGGCAGCACCGCCTGCAAGGCGCTATACCGGTGCACGGACTGCGGAGAGCCGTTCGATTATTTTAAATGTCACTGAATATATGTCCAGTGTTCTTTTTGAGATCCGCGAGCAGATCGCCTTTATCACGTTGAACCGGCCGGATAAGCTGAACAGCTTTACGCGGGACATGGCACTGCAGTTACAAAGCAGGCTGGATGAATGCGCGACGCTGCACGAAGTGAGGGCGGTCTACCTGACCGGGGCCGGCAAGGCCTTTTCAGCGGGACAAGACCTGCTCGAGGTCATCGACCCCGAGGGCCCGGGCATGGCGCGGATCCTGCGGGAACACTACAATCCGATCGTTACCCGGATCCGGAATCTGCCAAAGCCGGTGGTGGCGGCGGTGAACGGGGTGGCCGCGGGGGCTGGCGCCAATATCGCATTGTGTTGCGACATCGTGGTGGCGGCGCAGGGCGCCTCCTTTATCCAGGCTTTTTCAAAGATTGGCCTCATCCCGGACAGCGGCGGCACCTTTTTCCTCCCGAGGCTGATCGGCTGGCAGAAGGCTTCAGCAATCGCGATGCTGGGTGATAAGATCGGTGCGACCGAGGCGGAAAGAATGGGAATGGTATATAAGGTATACGACAATGAAGCGTTTTCCGGCGCTTCGCGGGCATTGACTGCAGTCCTGGCGCAGTTGCCCACCCGCGCGCTGGCCTTCACCAAACACGCGTTGAACTATTCCGCGACCAACAACCTGGAGGCACAACTTTTATTGGAAGATGAGTTTCAGCAAAAGGCCGCGATGACCGCCGACCATCAGGAGGGCGTGCGGGCATTTCTTGAAAAAAGAGCGGCCGCGTTCCGCGGCGAGTAATACTCATTCAATATGACCTACGAATTCAATGGCTTCCGGCCCGCCGTCGACCCGACCGCGTTCATCCATCCACAGGCGGCGGTAACCGGGAACGTGCGGATCGGCAGGCAGGTATACATCGGCCCCGGCGCGGCTATCCGCGGGGACTGGGGCGCGATCGTCATCGAAGACGGCTGCAACGTCCAGGAAAACTGCACGATCCACATGTTCCCCGGCGTCACGGTGCTCCTCAAGGCAGGCGCGCACATCGGTCATGGCGCGATCGTGCACGGCGCAGTGATCGGGCGGAACTGTCTGATCGGGATGAACAGCGTCGTCATGGATAACGTGGAGGTCGGCGACGAGTGTATCGTCGGCGCGTTAAGTTTTATCAAGGCGGGCGAAAAGATCCCGCCGCGAAGCGTCGTGGCCGGCAACCCGGCAAAGGTCTTGCGCGAGGTCAGCGAGGAAATGCTCCGCTGGAAGACCGAAGGGACCGCGCTCTACCAGGCCCTGCCGGATGAGATGCGGGCAGCTTGGCGGGTGTGCGAACCGCTCCGGCCGGAGGAAGCGGGGGATCAGGCAGCGACGGGCGCCGACAACGCCACCGCCCCGAAAGGACCCTACCGGCCATGGAAAGAGTCACAATAAAGTATATTTGCGGTTCAAAGCGAATTCGTGGAGAAATCTAACTTCGTCGATCAGATCAGGGTCTTTTGCAGGAGCGGGCACGGCGGCGCGGGCAGCAAGCATTTTATGCGGACCAAATTCAACGCCATGGCGGGCCCGGACGGCGGGGACGGCGGCAGGGGCGGGCATATCATTCTCCGCGGCAGCAAAGACCTGTGGACCCTTCTTCATCTCCGGTATTACAAGAACGTGCTGGCGGAAAACGGCGAAGCGGGAAGCGGGAACAACTGCACCGGCAGGTTCGGGAAGGATATCGTCATCGAAGTGCCGCTTGGCACGATCGCGCGCGATGAGGAAACGGGCAAGCTCGAAGTCGAGATCCTTGAAGATGGGCAGGAAGTTGTTTGGTTAAAAGGAGGCAAGGGCGGCCTGGGGAACGCCAATTTTGCCACGGCCACCAACCAGGCGCCGGAGCATGCGCAGCCGGGGCTGCCCGGCGTGGAAGGATGGAAGGTCCTGGAGTTGAAGGTGCTGGCCGATGTCGGGCTCGTAGGATTCCCGAACGCGGGAAAGTCGACCTTGCTGTCGGTGGTCAGCGCCGCCAAACCCAAGATCGCGGACTACGCTTTCACCACGTTGACACCGCAACTCGGCATGGTGGATTATCGCGAAGGTCTCTCTTTTTGTATGGCGGATCTGCCGGGAATAATCGAAGGCGCCGCGGAAGGAAAGGGGCTCGGCCACCGATTCCTCCGGCACATCGAACGCAACCCCGTGCTGCTCTTCATCATTCCCGCCGACAGCACCGATCATGCCGCGGAATTCCGCATCCTGCTGGGCGAACTGGAAAAATACAACCCAGAATTGCTGCACAAGCGATTTGTCATTGCGATCACCAAGAGCGATATGCTCGACGCCGAGCTCAAGGAAGCGATCGCAAAGGAATTGCCGGACCAGATCCCGCATCTGTTCATTTCTTCGATCACGCAACAGGGGCTGGTCGAGCTGAAGGACGAATTGTGGAAGGTGTTGAATGAGGGGCCCGCGGGCGCTGCGTAAAGAAAATCGCCCCGGCGGCGCCGGGGCGAAGAAAGCAATTAATTAATCGAGGGGGTTTCGGATTTCCTGGCGCCGGGCGGGAAGGTCTTCATGATCTCGGCGTAGTTCATGGACCTTGCCTCCACCGGAGTAATTCCCCTGGTGGTCAGCACATGGCCGGGTATGATCACATAACGATACCAAAGGCCGGAGTTGTCAAATCCCGATTGCAACAAAATATTTCCAACCGAGAAGGTCTGGAACATGTCGAACTCCAGGGCCTGCTCAACCACTGTATCGTTGCTCTGGTTCAGATATGCGCCATACCCCAGAACGACGCCATCGTTCAAAATCGCCGAGGTGATCGCAGGCGCCGATATCGTTTGCTCATAGTTGGAATCGGTCGGGTTGAGCGTCATGTTCAACGTTGTCCAGGACGAAGTAAAGACACTGTCCGAGTTGGAGGTCTTGTTGTTATTGTTGCTCTTGGAACAGCCGATCAGAGAAAAGAAGCCAATTGCAGCGGCGGCCAGTAAGGAGATTTTTACATTTCTCACAGTTTGAAATTTTAAAGGTGAACATTGATTTATAGACATATAAGACAAAGCCATTCAACAGTCAAAAACGCAGGAACGCCAAGGTTAGTCTACAAATAATCGGCCAAACAGGGGATTTTACCGGTCAATGTCCTTTGCCGGTGCGGGTGGCGGCGCGGGTGGCGGCGCGGGTGCAAGCGCAGGGGGCGGCGTCCGCCACAGGTACAGACAGGCATAGCTGCGATACGGGCTCCACTTGGCGGAGATCCTGAGCAGTTTTTCCCGAAAGGCCTTTTTATCTTCCCGATCCAGTTTGTACAGCCGGATCATCGCATTTTGGATGCCCCAGTCGTCGATCGCAAAGATATCCTCCCGGCCTAGCCCGAACATCAGCAGCATTTCGGCGGTCCAGCGGCCCACGCCTTTGATCCGGGTGAGATAGGCGATGACTGCCTCATTGTCCATTTCTTGCAGGCGGCGATGGTCCATGCCTTCTTCAACGGCAAAACGGGCGACATTTTGAACATAGGCCACTTTTGCATTGGACAATCCGATGGCGCGCAGCGATTTCGGCTTTGTTTGAAGGATTTGCTGCGGGGTCGGCTGGTGGCCGCCGTACAGGTCCAGAAAGCGTTGCTTGATCCGATGCGCCACCGTGGTGGACAATTGCTGGCTCATGATGGACGCGCAAAGGAAAAACACCATGTTTTCCTGCTTCTGCAGGGTGAGCGGGTCGGCATGCTGATCGATCAGCTTCTTCAACCGTTTGTCGCGGGATAGATGAATTAAATGCTCCATGGGGAATTATTTGCCGATGAATTCCCGCCAAAATTAGACTATTGCCGGGTTCGCTGCAGTCCATTCTGACAAAAAGACGCCTACGCAAGCGAGTAGCTCACTCCCCCATCCTTCTCGTCCTTGAGCACGATCCCCAGCTGCTGGAGCTGGTTGCGGATCTTGTCCGAAGTGGCGTAATCCTTCCGGGTGCGGGCGTCGCGGCGGATGTCGATCAGCAACTCTACCACACCGGTAAGTTTGTGGTCCTCGTCCGCGAATTCGCCTTTCAGCCCCAGGATATTCTCCAGGTAGTCGGTGAAGTATTTTTGCATGAGAGCGATGGTAGCCGGGCTAAGCGCATCCATCCGGATCTGACCGCCTTTCAGCGAATTAATGACCGGCACCACATCGAAAAGCGTCGCGAGAACCTTGGCGGTGTTGAAGTCATCGTTCATGAACTCGTCGAGACTGGCCAGCTGGCGGCGAACTTTTTCATCGAGCGCCGGATCGCCGGCTGTCGTGGAGAGGGCGGCGGGAGGCGTGGCAGCGGCGGGTCCGTCGAACTTTTTGAGGAGCTCGTGCGCTTCCCAAAGCCGCTTCAACCCCTTTTCCGCGGCCTGGAGGGCTTCGTTGCTGAAATCGAGCGTGCTCCGGTAATGGGTCTGAAGGATAAAGAACCGGATGGTCATCGGCGTATAGGCCTGCTGCAGCAACGGGTGGCTGCCGGTGAACATCTCCGTCAGGCGGATCTGGTTGCCGTAGCTCTTGCCCATCTTCTTCCCGTTGAGGGTGATCATATTGTTGTGCAGCCAGTACCGGGCAGGGATATGGTGATTGCAGATCGTGCTTTGCGCGATCTCGCTTTCGTGATGCGGGAACTGAAGGTCCATGCCGCCGCCGTGGATGTCGAACTCGGTGCCGAGGTATTTGGTGCTCATGGCCGAACACTCGATGTGCCAGCCGGGGAAGCCCTCGCCCCACGGGCTTTGCCAGCGCATGATGTGTTCGGGGGGCGCCGATTTCCAGAGGGCGAAATCCTGGCGGTTGTGCTTTTCATCCTGCGCGTCCAGGTCGCGGGTCGTCTCGAGGAGATCGTCGAGAATGCGGCCGCTCAATTTTCCGTAGGGATAGGAGGCGGCGTATTTTTTCACGTCGAAATAGACCGAGCCGTTGACGACGTAGGCATAGCCCTCCCGGATGATCGTCTCAATCATGCTGATCTGCTCCACGATATGGCCGGTGGCGGTCGGTTCGATGCTGGGTTCCAGGTTATTGAACTGTCGCATCGCCCAGTGGAAAAGGTTGGTGTATTTCTGCACCAGCTCCATCGGCTCGAGCTTCTCGAGGACGGCCTTTTTGGAGATCTTATCCTCCGCCTCGCGGCCCTCCTCCTCGAAGTGTCCCGCATCCGTGATATTGCGGACATAACGGACCCGGTAACCGAGATGAAGCAGGTAGCGATAAATGAAATCAAACGTTATGAACGGACGCGCATGACCCAGGTGACTTTCGCCGCTAACAGTCGGTCCGCACACATACATACCCACATGGCCGGGCGTAAGGGGGGTGAATACCTCTTTCTGTCTCGTATACGAATTGTGGACTTTTAGAACGCTCATACCCGGTCGGTGTTGTAGCGAGCGAAGGTACAGAATTCCGCACGGTTATCGGGGTCCGGGCGCCGTTAATTCCAGGTCGGCCTCGACGGGATTGTGGTCCGACCAGGGGACGGATATCTTTCTGCATTGGAGGACGTCGAGTGCGGGGGCCGTCAGGATATAGTCGATCCGCAAGGTCGGCGAAATGTTCTTATAGGTCCGGCCGATACCGAAGCCTTTCTGCAGCCAGGCGTCGCGCCAATTCCCGCGGATCGTCGCATAAGTATAGGAATTGGGGACATCGTTGAAATCACCGCAGATAAAGGCGGGATAACGGCAACTGTCCAGCCGTTCCCGCACCTGTTCCGCCTGCTGCCCGCGGGCCCAGAAGGCGTCCCGCAGTTTCCGGACGATCGACCGGGACGCATCGACAATGCTGTCATCGACGTTCTTGATGATCTCGATGTCGCGGAATTCCTTGCTGCCAAACAGCACCGACTGTAAATGGGTCGTATAGACGCGGATGGTATCCCGGCCCGCAAGGATGTCCGTTGCGATGAGGCTCTCCGTCGTCCGGAAACCCATCGGTCGCGGGTAGGAATAGAGGAAACTGTCGATGATGGGGAAGCGCGAGAATATGACGACTCCGGCTTCGTACAACCCCGGCCGGACATGGTCCCGTGAAAAATAATAGTACGGGTAATGGAGGCGATCGCGGATATAATCGATGTTGGATTCTGATCCGTGACGCGTGAGTGGCTCGTAGAATTCCTGGAGGCAAAGGATGTCGGCATCCTGGCTGCCGATAAAGTCGAGCATGTGCGGCCGGTGCCTCAGGAGCGGGCGCTTCCTCGTGAGGAACTCGTCAAAGCTCCGCACATTCCAGGTCAGCAGGCGCAGGGTGGCGCCGGAAACCCGCTCGTGCTGAAAGCGCCCGCCCGGGTGCAGGGCGAGGAAGTGGCGGATATTCGACCAGCCGATCAGCAAAGCGACGAGCGAAACCAGCGACCAGGGCCGCAGGGAGCGGACAAAGAGCGTTCCGATCAGACAACAGGCCAGGAAGAGAAAAAGATAGGGAAATGCCAGGCCGAGCAATGAAATGAGCCACCATTTGCCGGGCCGAAGAAAGCCGTTGGCACAGGCCAGGAGGAACAAAAGTACCACCAGGCCATTCAGGAAGATGAACAGGTGGCGGGTAAAGCTGCGAAATTTAGGCATGGCTGCGCCTAAGTTACAACTCTTCTTCGTCAGCTGCCCGTTTCAGGATCTCTTTTTCCTCGTCGGTCAGGAACCGGTAGCCCTGTTGGTTGATCTTGTCGAGGATCTCGTCGATCCGCTGCTGCGTGACGTTGGGGATCTTTTTGAAGGGTTGAGTGCCGGAGACCTTATAATAGAATTCGTCCCTGGGAGACCGGACCTTTTTTTTCTTTTCGGGGTCGAAAAGATCGTTGCACCAGTCGAAGATCTGGTTCATCCAAACGCTGCCGTCATGCCCTCTGCGCATCTGATAGATAAAGAAAAATCCGGCGGCGCCACCAGCCAGGTTGGCGATATAGGCGGCCGCGTCACCGTGAGCGATACTCGAGAAATCAACCACGAAATAGAGCAAGGTCAGGATCCACAACGGAATACCTCCGTTGATCATCGGGAAGATCCGGTAGTCGGGCGCAACGGTGGTCGTCGCGATGGCGATCCCCATGATGGCCGGGTTGGCCCCCACCAGCCGGGCAAGCGGCGCAGCGGACTGGAGCTGCGGAAAAATGGCATAGGACAGCACGAACATCAGCGAACCTGCCATGCCTCCATACAGGTAAATGGGCACCAGCTTCTTATTGCCTGTCATGTCCTGCAGGATATAGCCGAAACACCAAAGCCAGAACATGTTCCCGACAAAGCGAAGGATGTGCCGGTCGGAAAACATATAGCTCAGGACCGTCCAGGGCCGGCTGGACAGCCGGTCCACCGTACCGGGCAGGACAAACCAGTTGAAAACGTTCGTCTCATAGGCGGCCGGGTTGCGGGAGTTCAACTTGTAGAGGAGATAAATGAATTGAAGGATCACAAATAAACAGCCATTGATCACCACCAGTTGCACGAGGGCGTTGCCGTCCTGTCCCAGTGCCATTCTTTTCCTATAGTTGTCTTCCATTACCTTCATATCGTTGATTGCGAAAGCCGGCGCCCGCATGGGTCGACCCCCGATCTCTTTAAACACCCGCCGATGGATTGGGTTCGATAAGAACGGGTATAAATTTGGCAAATCGTTGAAAAGAACGCGGTTAATAAAAATTTCGCCGGTTGGTCCGGTTCCAGTACACGACCAGCAATAACCCCACCAATCCGCCGCCCAGATGCGCCCAGTGGGCCACATTGTCGCCGGCCGTTACATGCACGCCGGACCATAGCTCGAGCGCCGCGTAGCCGAGAACGAACCATTTGACCTTTATCGGGACGAAGAAATAAAGATAAATGAGGCTGTTGGGAAAAAGATAACCCATCGCAGCCAAACAACCGAATATCGCCCCGGAAGCGCCGAGCGTGGCGTCGTTCCATGGCTGACCCGGGTCATAAAATCCCGGTTGCTGATCAAGGTTCGAGAATTGTTGATGTAAGTCGTTGAAATAAGGAGTCATTTCCGGGTAGAGGACCGCCAGATTCGCCACCGCCGCGCCCAGGCCGCAAATGACATAAAATATCAGGAAGCGTTTCGGACCCCAGTAATTTTCCAGTATTGAGCCGAACATCCATAAGGCGAACATATTGAATAACACGTGTTCCCAGCCGCCGTGAAGAAACAGATAAGTGAGCAGCTGATGTGGGCGGAAGAGGGGCGACCGGACGTCGTGCAAAGCAAAAAGGCTGATCATCTTCTCATTGAACGAAGATCCAAGCGTGTATTGCGCAAGAAAAATGAGGATATTGATGATGATCAGGTTCTTTATTACTGGCGGTATCAGTTGAAAGCCGCCCGGCCGAAATTCTGCCATAGGTTATTCCTTGTTTAGTTACCACTACGCGTGCGGGCGGAGCCCGGATCGCGGTGCAAATTACATTTTTTATTTTGGAGAGGCCGCCCGCAGCTTCAATTGCACAATATTCTCGATGTGATGGGTATGCGGGAACATATCGACCGGCTGCACCCTCGAGACGGCGTATTTCGCATCCAGGATCGCGAGGTCGCGGGCCTGGGTCGCGGGGTTGCAACTGACGTACACGACGGTGCCGGCGGCCATATCCAGGATCTTCCGTGTCAGCGCATCGCTCATCCCGGCGCGCGGCGGATCGGTGATGATCACATCGGGCCTGCCCTCGCGGTCGAAGAACGAATCCTGGCAGAGCTCCGTCACGTCCCCCGCAAAGAACGCCGCATGGCCGATGCCGTTCAACGCCGCATTTTCCCGGGCATCCGCCACAGCCTCTCCGATCAGTTCCACGCCGACGATCCGGCCTGCCAGCCGGCTGACGAAGATACCGATGCTGCCCGTGCCGCAATACAGGTCATAGACGGTCTCCTTACCGCTCAGTTCCGCGAAATCGCGGGTGACCTGGTAGAGCCTCTCCCCCTGCCGGGAATTGGTCTGGAAAAAGGACTTGGGGCCGATCTTGAACCGGAAATCCTCCAGCGTCTCGATGACATACCCTTTCCCGGACAACACCCTGGGTTCCAGATCCGATATGCTATCGTTCCATTTCGGATTGACGGTGTACAGGAGGGTGGTCAGCTCGGGCAACCCTTCCAGCAGCCGGTCGGCCAGCCGCCGGACAAGCGCCTCATCCTCATACCCGACGACGATATTCGCCATGACCTCACCGGTCGTACATACCCGGACCTGCAGGTTCCGCAGCCAGCCCGCATGCGCACGGATGTCGTAAAAGCTCAGGTCTTCCGCCAGGCCGAAATCGCGGACCGCCTTTCGCAGGCGGTTGGTCGGTTCGCGCTGCAAATGACAGATATCGATGTCCACGACCTTGTCAAAAAGCCCCCTCGCATGAAATCCCGCCACCCGTTGTTCCGACGAAATCTCCGGGTTATGCAACTCCGCCGGCAGGAGGAAACGCCGGTTCGAAAAGGTATACTCCATTTTGTTGCGGTACAGCACGGTCTCGGGTGCGCCGAGGATCGGGCTGATGTCGGGAAGGGCTATTTTGCCGATCCGCCGCAGGTTGTCTTCGACTTGCTGCTGTTTATATTGAAGCTGCTTTTCATAAGGAAGCATTTGCCAGCGGCAGCCGCCGCAGACGCCGAAATGCGCGCAAAACGGCTGTACCCGTTCGGGGGAATATTTCCGGAAGGCTATGACGTGACCTTCGGCCCAGTCTTTTTTGTTGTTTGAGAGCCGGATATCGACGATATCGCCCGGCACCGCGTTTTCTATAAATATCACCTTTCCGTCCACCCGGGCCAGGGACTTGCCTTCCGCGGCATAATTCTCGACCAGGACCCCTGTCAATGTCAGGCTCTTATTTTTTTTTCGCACGGCGTAAAGGTCTAATTTTACAGGCGTATGAGCAAAATCCTATTGTGCCTTGCGTTCAGTCTCCTTGTGCTGAGCGCCCGTTCGGAAGATGGCTATACGATCCGGCTGCACCTGAAGCCCTACACCAGCGGCAAAGTTTACCTCGGTTATTATTACGGAAAGATAAAAGCACTGGCTGATTCGGCGCAGCTGAACGGCAATAGCGACGGCATTTTCAGCGGCAGCACCCGTCTGCCGGGGGGCGTCTATTTTATCGTATCGCCGAACCGCGCGATACTCTTCGAATTGCTCATCGACTCCCAGCAACATTTCTCCGTCTCGGCGGACACGACCAACCTCCCGGGCAGTATCGTCTTTTCGGGCTCGCCGGACAATACCGTTTTCCAGAACTATACCAAATACACGGCCGAAAAGGGAAAGGAGATCACGGCGGACCAGCAGGCGCTGGCCAGGGCGCGGAAAGAGCATGATTCCGCCGCCGCACGCGCCGAAATGGAGAAGATCCGCCAACTCAACGATGCCATCCAGCATTACCGCGAAGAACTCGGCAAACGATACCCGACATCCCTGCTGGCGATGCTGTTCCGGGCCCTCAAAGAACCGGAGATCCCGCCGGCGTCGAGACAACCCGGCGGTAGATACGACAGCAGTTATGCCTTCCGTTACTTCAAGGACCATTATTGGGACGGCATTTCCTTCAGCGACGAAAGGCTGACGCGGACGCCCGTCTTCGAACCCAGGCTCGACAAGTATTTCCGGGACCTGGTATCCCCCGTCCCGGATTCCATCGAAAAAGAGGCGGACCGGATGCTGCTCGAGTCCCGGGTCAGCAAGCCCATGTTCCAATACCTGATGGTCTATTTCGTCCAGAAATACGTGAACCCGGAATTCATGGGTCAGGATGCCGTCTTTGTGCATCTGTTCGACAAATACATCAACGCCGGGGAGACCGAGTTCTTTACCGAAAAATACCGGAAGTATCTGAATGACAGGGCCTACAGCATGATGGCCAACCTGATCGGCGAACCCGCGGCCAACCTCGAGATGGTGGACAGCACCGGCGCGCTGCGCCCGTTGTACGGCGTCAAGGCGGAATACACCATTGTGTGCTTCTGGGATCCGACCTGCAGCCATTGCAAAGAGGTCGTTCCCCGGCTCGATTCGATGTACAAGGCCAGGTGGGCGAGCGAGGGGGTCAGGATCTACGGGGTCAAGGTGGACGGCAGCCGCGAGGCCTGGCTCCAATTCATTAAGGATCACAATTTAAGCGGGTGGACGCACGTTTATGAAACCAAGGAGCACGCGGAGGCTACCGAAAAGGCCGGCCAGCCCGGCTTCCGCCAGCTTTACGACGTCTATCAAACCCCTACGCTGTATCTGCTGGATAAGGACAAGCGCATCATTGCGAAAAAGCTTTCTTTCGAACAGCTCGATGAAGTTATAAATTTGAAATTGCAGCATGCAAAATCCAAATGATATCCTTCGCCCGTACAAGCGGGTATGTCTCCTCTCCTTCCTTATCCTGCTCATTTCCTCCGGCGTCTACGCTCAGACGCTGTTCACGGTGGACGGCGCGCCCGTCAGCAAAAAAGAATTCCTGCAAGCCTTTACAAAAAATAATAACGGCGTCGCCCCCACCGACAAGGTTTACCGGGACTATCTCGAGTTGTATATCCGCTATAAGCTAAAGGTTCGGGCAGCGTACGCGGAGCACCTGGACACCCTCACGGCGCAGCGGTCCGAGCTCCAGAATTTCCGGTCCCAGGTCGCCGATGCCTTCATGAAAGACCAGCAAAGCCTCGATAAGCTCATCGGCGAGGCCTTCCAGCGCGGGCAAAAGGACATCCGGCTGGCGCATATCTATTTCCCGCTGCCAAAGGACCCGACCCCGCTCGACACCATGCGGGCCTATGAAAAGGCCATGAGCGCATACAACCAGCTCAGGAAAGGGAAAGCCTTTGGCGAAACGGCGCTGGCATTTTCCGAAGACCCGTCCGTAAAAGCGAACAAAGGCGAAGTAGGTTATATCACGGTCTTCACGCTTCCTTACGACCTGGAAACGCTTGCCTACTCGCTGGCGCCCGGTCAGTACTCAAAGCCCTACCGCAGCAAGGGGGCCTATCATATTTTCAAAAACGAGGGCGAGCGCAAGGCCCTGGGCCGCGTCAAGGTGGCCCAGATCATGTTATCCTTCCCGCCGGGCGCCACCACTGTCGTTAGAGATCAGGTCAGGGCAAAGGCCGACTCGCTGTACCGCCTGCTGGAGAACGGCCACGATTTCGCCTCGCTTGCCAGAGCGGCGAGCACGGATAACCTCTCCTATCAAAATGGCGGCGAGCTGCCCGAGTTCGGGATCGGCCATTACGAGCCGGCCTTCGAAGCCGCCGCATTCGGACTCACGCGGGATGGCGAGATCAGCCGGCCGGTCGCGACGGAATTCGGGTATCATATCCTCAAGCGCCTCGCACGGCACCCCTTCCCCGCGGAATTGGACGAGACGGCGATCGCCGGGCTGAAACAGCAGGTCCTCAACGACCCGCGCGTGGAGATCAGCCGCCAGGCGCTCTTCAACCGGATCTACCGCGAAACGGGCTTCCGCCGCGCCGACCTCCCCGAGGCGGAGCTCTGGGCCTTCACCGACAGCGCGATGCGCAACCCGGGATTCACCTCGTATGACGGGCTGGACAATTCGACAGTGGTCTTCTCTTACGGAGCGAGGTCATATTCGATCAAAGAGTGGCTGGACTTTGCCCGGGCGACGCGCCCGACGCGGCTGGGGAGCGGTCTGTCCGACAGGGAGCTCTTCCGGCGCTATATCGAACGGACGGCGCTGGACTACTACCGCAGCCACCTGGAGGAATACAATAAAGACTTCTCGTTCCAGTTGAACGAGTTCAAAGAAGGCAATTTGTTGTTTGAGATCATGCAGCGAAAGATCTGGGACAAGGCCTCCGCGGACAGCGCGGGTCTGAAGAAATATTACGAGGAACACGCCGGCAAATACTGGTGGAATTCCAGCGCGGACGCGCTGCTGTTCACGTGCAACAACGAAAAGACGGCCGCGGATCTGAAGGCTGCGCTGTCCGTCAACCCCATCGGCGGATGGAGGGTCGCCTCGGATAGCCTCGGAGCGGCCGTACAGGCGGATTCGGGGCGGTATGAGCTCACGCAATTACCCGGTGCGGGGAAGCTTGCGCCCGCCGCCCGGACCTTCACCGCTTTCACCACCAACAAGGCCGACAACACGATCAGTTTCGCCTATATCGTGGATGTTTATCCCGGGCGGTCGCCCCGCAGCTACCGGGATGCCCGCGGATTCGTCATCAACGATTACCAGGGTTTTCTCGAAGAACAATGGGTGGCCTCGCTGAAAAAAGAATATCCCGTGAAGGTGGACGAGAAGGTGTTGAGCGGGCTGATGAAATAATACCTTTAAAAAGTTGCTTTGACGACCGCCTCGATCACCTTCGGTTTCCCGAGCGTATAATAATGCAATACCGGAACGCCGGCTTTTTTGAGCTCGCGGCTCTGACCGATCAGCCATTCCGTGCCGACGCGTTCCACTTCCGCATCGTTCTTGCATTTGAGGATGGCGCCAGACAGATCGGTGGGCAGGTCGACGTGGAAGACCTTGGGCAGCATCGAGAGCTGTTTGAAATTGGTGATCGGCTTCAGACCCGGGATGATCGGCACATGGATCCCCTGTTCGCGGCAGGTCCGGACGAAATCGAAATACTTCTGGTTGTCGAAGAACATCTGCGTCGTGATATATTCGGCGCCCGCTTCGACCTTTGCCTTGAGGTACATCAGATCGGTGTCCAGGTTGGGCGCCTCGAAATGCTTTTCCGGGTAGCCGGCGACGCCGATACAGAAATTGGTGTGGCTGCCATTCTTGATATCCTCCTCCAGGTAAACGCCCTGGTTGAGGCAAACGACCTGTTTGAGCAGGTCGATCGCGTACCGGTGGCCGTCAGGCTCCGGTTCGAAGGAGCTCTCGTTCTTCGCCGCATCTCCCCGCAACACCAGGACATTATCGATGCCCAGGAAATGAAGATCGATCAGCGCGTCCTCGGTTTCCCGTTTGGCGAATCCGCCGCAGATCAGGTGGGGAACCGCGTCGACCTTATAGTGGTTCATGATCGCCGCGCAAATACCTACCGTCCCCGGCCGCTTCCGGACCTCGACCTTTTCGAACGTGCCATCGGTCTTTTTCTTGAACATCGTCTCACTCCGGTGATAGGTGACGTTAATGAACGCGGGATGGAACTCCATCAGCGGATTGAGATGGTCGTAGATGGAACTGATCGTCTTTCCCTTCAGGGGCGGGAGTATTTCGAAAGAGACGAGGGTCTCTTTGGCCTGCCGCAAATGCTCGATAACCTTCATAATGTTCCGCAAAATAAACGATTAGGCCCAAACCCGCAAACAGGCCGCCGGGGTCGATGTCCTAAAACACCCATAATTTTGGCCCCCGGTACTTGCGGCATGGCGCACAGCGCCTAAATTTGCGTCCAAATAACCGGGATTTGAGCATTATCATTCATTCGCAAGACCTCGTGAAGACCTACCACAACCGGACCGTGGTCAACCATGTGTCCGTCAAGCTGGAACAGGGCGAGATCGTGGGGCTGCTGGGACCGAACGGCGCGGGAAAGACGACGACTTTTTATATGGTGGTGGGACTCATCAAGCCGGACAGCGGGGACGTGTTCCTGAACGATGTGAGCATCACGCGCCAGCCGATGTACAAGCGGGCGCAGATGGGCATCGGGTACCTCCCGCAGGAGGCGTCGGTGTTCAGAAAGCTCAGCGTGGAAGACAATATCAAGGCGGTGCTGGAAATGACGACGCTGACCCGCGGCGAGCAGAAGAAAAAGCTGGAAGCGTTGCTCGATGAGTTCCACCTGCACCATGTGCGGAAGAACAACGGGGACTCGCTGAGCGGCGGGGAACGGCGGCGGACCGAGATCGCGCGGGCGCTGGCGGTCGATCCCAAGTTCATCCTCCTCGACGAACCCTTTGCAGGCGTCGATCCCATCGCCGTCGAGGACATCCAGGCGGTGGTGGCGCGGCTGAAGTTCCGAAACATCGGGATCCTGATCACCGACCATAATGTCAACGAGACGCTGTCGATCTGCGACCGCGCTTACCTGCTGATCGACGGTAAGATCTTTAAACACGGGACGGCCGAAGAGCTCGCGGAGGACGAACAGGTACGGCGTTTGTACCTCGGCAGGAATTTCGAGCTGAAGCGGAAGGACTACCTGCACGAGGAAGCGAAACAAGGCATGGGGCCGCATCAATGACCGGGAGAAGCACAACCAGGAGCTCAGAAAGGCCGCGGGAAAGGCTGTCGCCCAATGAAGACGCGGCCAACAGAGACCTCTACGAGATTTTATTGCAGTTGGAAGCCGATGAGCCTTAAGCACTTACCTGACAGACAGCGTGGCCCGGCATTTGTTTCGGTATATCCCGGCGATTCTTTATTTTGCCAGCTATGAAGTTGTTGAGCCCGGCTATATCCAGACTGGCCAGATTGCGTCTGGGGCGCATCGAGGAGTGGATCAGGAATCCGATCGCGGTCCAGCGCGAAGTATTGCAGCACCTGGTGACTTCCGCACAGTATACGGAGTTCGGACGCAAGTATGATTTTTCCAGGACTTACACCATCCGGGACTTCAAACACGCGGTCCCGATACACGACTATGACGACCTCAAGCCCTACATCCAGCGGATCATGGCCGGGGAACAGAACATCCTCTGGAACACGCCCATCACCTGGTTTGCCAAGAGCAGCGGAACGACGAGCGACAAGAGCAAGTTCATCCCCGTGAGCGAGGAGAGTCTGCAGGACTGCCATTACAAGGGGGCCAAGGACGTGCTGACGATGTACTACGATTTCAATCCCGATTCGGATCTGCTGACCGGGAAGGGACTCGTGATCGGCGGAAGCCATACGATCAGCCAGGTCAACGAAGACGTGCACATCGGGGACCTGAGCGCGGTGCTGCTCCACAATTCGCCCTTCTGGGGCCATTGGATCCGGACGCCCGAGCTGAGCATCGCGCTGCTGGACGAATGGGAAGACAAGATCGAACGGCTGGCGTTGAATACGATCCAGGAGAATGTCACCTCTATTTCCGGCGTACCCACCTGGACCCTCGTGCTGATCCGGCGGATACTCGAGATGACCGGCAAGGACAGCTTGTCCGAGGTCTGGCCGGCGCTCGAGTTGTACATACACGGCGGCGTCTCGTTCACCCCATACCAACAACAGTTCCGGAAGCTGATCGGCAAGAATATCCACTACCTGGATATGTACAATGCAAGCGAAGGTTTCTTCGCCGCGCAGGGCAACCCGCAAGACGACGGCATGCTGCTCTTTCTCGATCACGGGATCTTTATGGAATTCATGCCCGTGGAAGAATATGGGAAGGCGGAGCCGGAGACGATCGGGCTTGGAGACGTGGAGGTGGGCCAGCACTATGCGCTGGTGATCAATACCAACGGCGGTCTGTGGCGATACCTGCTGGGCGATACCATCCAGTTCACCTCCCGATTCCCGTTCCGCATCAAGGTGAGCGGGCGGCTCAAGCATTTTATCAATGCCTTCGGCGAGGAAGTGATCGTCGACAATACCGACAAGGCGATCGCGGTGGCCTCGGGAAAGACGGGCGCGATCGTAAACGACTATACCGCCGCGCCGGTGTATTTCGGGGACAAGAGCAACGGGGCGCACGAATGGCTGGTCGAATTCCAGCGGGAACCCAATGACATGACCGCCTTTACCCGCGAGCTCGACAGAGCGTTGCAAAGCGTCAACAGCGATTATGAGGCGAAAAGGCATAAGGACATCGCGCTCGGGATGCCCATCGTGCATTCTCTGGAAAAAGGCGTCTTCACCGCCTGGCTGAAAAGTAAGGGGAAACTGGGCGGCCAGCACAAAGTGCCGCGCCTGTCCAACGACCGGAAACACATCGAGGAGATCCAGGCTATGCTGCCTGGCCAGTTCGCTCATCCCGGATCGCCAGCGCCAAAATGATCAGGCTCACAAAGGATGAAGTGTAGAAGAGGTAGAGATAGGGGACGTCGATAAAGCAATAGAATACCACCAGGGTCAGCTTCAACGCCGCCAGCGGGATATTGTTCCGCTTTTTCCGGAAGGCCGCGACGGTAAAGACGACAGGCACGATGAAACTCGACAGCACGAGCAACCAGTGCAGGATCGCGGTGCCGTTCCGCCCGAAGAACCAGGCCATTCCGGGCGCCGTCGAAAATACATCGGGGCTGTCCTTCCAGACCCGCGCCGCAAAAGCGATATAATTCCCCGGCAGCCTCGCGAGCCGCAAAAAAACCGGCACCCCGACCGGCAGCAGGAACAGCAAGACAAAACAGGCCATTCCCGTTAGTGAGACGATCCCCAGTTGCCGGTACTTCTTTTCGAGACACAACCAAACGACAAACGCGGGGATCCAGCCGACAAGGGCATACCGGCTGAGCATGCACACCGAGATCGCTATGCCCGTCAGCCAGGGTTTGCCGGACAGCAGCGCCAGGACGAGGAAGACATAATACCCGATCACCACACCCTCCTCCGAGACGCTGACGATCCCCGGCGTATTGTCCGCCACCACCCACCAAAACAAGAGGAAGGCGATTACGCCGAGAAAAAAACCGGGTCGCGAATTTGAAGGCCGGTACAGCAACAGGAATACGGCGAAGGCGAAGAGCAGACCCGCGACCGCGATCCAGCGCATGTCGATCCCCATGGCGACGGCGGGGACGTAGGGGAGCCACATGGCCGGGAGATAGATGGGCTGCACGCCATGCCAGATGGCGGGAATGGGATCATATACTCCACTGTGCTGACCGGCGAGAAAGCGCTGGCACATCACCTTTATGATCGGGAGCATATCCGCATTGCTGACGTCGATCGGCATGTCGTCGAACCAATACAGGCACCAGGAATAGATCGCCAGCACCGTGAGGCCGATAAGGATCGCACGCCGCTGATACACCGGGTTTCGCCAAGGTCTTTGGGTTGCCGGCGACAGGCGGAGTGCGGGGGCACGGAGCAGCAGCACCGCAAAAGCGATGCCCGACAGGAAGTAGACGATCGAGAAGACGGGTGTCCAGTTTTGTAGTTTGAGACACCAGGTGGCGCTGGCTGTTTCCGCCGCATAGGCGGCAAGCAGAAGAGAGGATGTGCTGCTTCGGCGTGTCATGGGTAGCAATGAAACTACAAATAAATATATTTTTTTACCAACAACCCAACGGTTTTATATTTGGCCCATGAAACTACTCGAAAACAGAGTCGCGATCGTCACCGGCGCGAGCCGCGGGATTGGAGAGGCTATTGCGCTGAAGCTCGCGGAGCACGGGGCGCATATCGCGTTTACCTACCTGAGCAGCGAGGAGAAAGCGAAGGCACTGGAGGAGCGGCTGAAAGGGATGGGCGTGAAGGCCAGGGCATACCGGAGCAATGCCGGTGTATTCGCTGAAAGCGAAGCGTTCGTGAACGACGTAGTGAAAGAGTTCGGAACGGTGGATATCTGTGTCAACAATGCCGGCATCTCGAAGGACAACCTGCTCCTCCGGATGTCACCCGAGCAATGGAACGATGTGATCAACGTCAACCTGAACAGCGTGTTCAATGTCACGAAGCAGGTGATCCGGCCGATGATGAAAGCCAAAAAAGGCGCCATCGTCAACATGAGCTCCATCATCGGCATCGGCGGCAACGCGGGCCAAAGCAGCTATGCCGCCTCCAAGGCGGGGATCATCGGATTTACGAAGTCGATCGCCAAAGAGCTGGGTAGCCGAAACATCCGCTGCAACGCGATCGCGCCGGGTTTTATCGAAACCGATATGACGCACTACCTGAAGGACGGCGAGGGGGCGAAGAAATTCCTGGAAGGAATCCCGCTGGGAAGGTTTGGCAAGGCCGATGAGATTGCCGAAACGACGCTGTTCCTGGCCAGCGACATGAGCTCTTATATAACGGGTCAGGTCATCAGCACCTGCGGAGGATTGAATATATGACAACCATCGATAAATTACTAGCCGACAATAAAAGCTGGGCGAGTGGAATAAAGGCCGACCAGCCCGACTATTTCCTGAAGCTTTCGCGGCTACAGACGCCGCAGTTCCTGTGGATCGGGTGCAGCGACAGCCGGGTGCCCGCGGACCGGATAACCGGCACGCAGCCCGGCGAGATCTTCGTTCACCGGAATATCGCCAACCTCGTGATCCATACGGATGTCAACCTACTGAGCGTGTTGGACTTCGCCGTGAACCATATCAAGGTAAAGCATGTGATCGTGTGCGGGCATTATGGCTGCGGCGGCATCAAGGCAGCCATGACCAACCACGACTACAAGTACGTGCTCAACATGTGGCTGCGCAATATCAAGGATGTTTACCGGCTGCACAGCGGCGAGCTCGACGCGATCGAAGACCCCGAGGCCCGGGCGGACAGGCTGACCGAGCTGAATGTCAACGAGCAGGTGATGCACCTCGCGAAGACCTCTATCATCCAGCGCGCCTGGAAACAGGAGCAGCGGCCGATGCTGCACGGCTGGGTGTACGGGCTGAAAGACGGACTGATCAAGCCGGTGTTTCGCATGGACGTGGGGACTGAGCTCGACCCGATCTATCAGTATGATGATTTGTAGCTCGAACTGTCGTTCGTCAATGGCCACGCCGCCGATGCCATCCTTAAATTGATATATTCCTGCTGTGCAGCTTATGTTTTTGTGCGGTGGCTACTATTCTTCTCCCGGCCGGCGGAAGCCGATGCGGGTCCGGGGTTCCTGCGGCGGATTCAGCAATTCTTTTAACGCAGTAAATATCGCTTGTATGTCCTCGCTGTTCCGGAAGGTTTGCCCTTCCAGTTGTTCCAGCTTCAGTAGGATTTCCTGGTGAGCCTCGAGCATTTCCCGCATCCGAGTGAAGATCCGGACAATTTGGATATTGACTTCGATGGCTCTGTCGCTGTTCAAAACGCTAGCCAGCATCACTGCCCCATATTCCGTAAAGACATAGGGTAACTGGGGCGAGTACTTCAGAGTCCTGAGGTGGTCGCATTTTGCGACCACCTCCTGCTTTTCCTCCACCGTCAGCTGATACATGAAATCAGCCGGGAAGCGTTTTACATTACGTTTGACCTGCTCATTCAGCCGCTTGGTGGATACGCCGTACAGTTCGGCCAGGTCTCTGTCTATCATTACTTTCCTTCCCCTGAGGAACAGTATTTTACTCATTACGATTTCGTCGGTAACCCGCAGATTATTTTTGCTCTTTGCCATAAGATCTAGTTTAACGGTTGCAAATGTATTTGTTATTTAGCCCATGTGATGATGATTTTGCAGTTCATTTGCAGTTCGTCGCCGCTAATCACTGGTGTCGCCGCGTCAACTGACGAATTACGCGGGGTTCTGCCGGCTCCTCATCGTTCGCGTCCAGGGCCACCTGCAAGCTGCTGATATCATTCTTAGTAATCCTGGATCGGCCGGGTATATTCCCGCCGCAACCGCTTGAGCAGGACAGGAACGCACGGACTCTGCTTTGAACGAAGCCATACCAAAAATTTCATACTCGAATTTAGACGACTAGACTACACCGTTCCAAGTTGGAACCTAGCCCAGGGAATTGATGGGCCAAATTCACCTTTGTTGTGGTAGTCTATTCAAATAGAGAATATCAGCTTCAATACAACGGTTGCTGATTGGTGTTAAATGGAGAAAACAACGGAATTTATTGTTTAAATTTCTTTAGTTGTGTCAGACAACGGGGCAATCCGCCTATGGCTTAATTTTGAATTTGCAATCAACCAACCTTTCTGGGTGCGAATCGACCTTGGCCCCTATTGATGCAATAAAATCATTGGAACTTTGCCGCTCCTCATTTCACGACCCGAAAATCCATAATCCCTCCGTGTTCAAGATTAATTACTGCTAGAAAACTAATCGCGGTATAGGCAAGCAGCACTTAGTTGGCTGCATCTAACTTCATATCCCAATAAAAATCCCTTTTCGATTTAGGCGGCTCAATAGTCCAAAGTAAATTCCCAGACGAATCGAATGCTTGGACGTTTCCAAGGCTAGGCTCTTCGGGCCTGTTCTCGATTTGCACCTCATAAAGTCTAATAGAACACGATTCCCATTGAATTTCCTTATTAATAATTCTTTTTCTTTCCATGCACAAGTCACAATTAGGGGCATAATTAGCAAGACGTTTCCTAATTTTTGTCGCCGCATTATTTCCACACTTTAACTAACGTAGATAAAGATAGGTCGGTATGTAAATTTGCGTTCCTTTACGACCTCGCACGGCACCTGTTGCTCAAACACCTGTTCATACTTGTCTCAACTGACCTATTTCTTCCGCACCGTATGCAGGGCCTTGCTGGAGAATTCGCTCAGGATGAGGCGGCCGCTGATGGCTGCGCGCTCGAGCAGCAACTGGTCCCAGTGTTCGGTCCCCTTCCAGAAACCGGCTTTGAGGAGCGCCATGGCCTCGGGGTTGGCATGCGCCAGCGTGCGGGCCAGGCGGTCGATCGATTCGTCCATTTCGCTCACCTGCTCGTACAATTCGACGAAGAGGCCCCGCTTCCGGGCCCATTCCGCGTCGCGCCACATCGTCGCGTCGATGGTCAGGCTGGTAAAGGCCGACACGCCGATCTTTCGCTCCACCGCCGGGCCCACGACGAACGGTCCGATGCCAATCGCCAGTTCGCTCAGTTTGACATCGGCGCCCTGGACCGCAAACGTATAGTCCGCGGCCGCCGCAATCCCCACGCCTCCGCCAACGCACTTCCCGTGGATCCGCGCGAGTACGAATTGCGGACATTTCCGCATGGCGTTGATGAGATGCGCGAAGCCGCTGAAGAAGAGGAAGCCCTGATCGGCCGTCTGAATGCTCATCAATTCATCAAAGGACGCGCCCGCGCAGAAGGCACGGACGCCGGCGGAACGCAGGACGATGACCCGGGTATGGGGGTCGTTGCCCGCGCCATGGACCTCATGCGTCAGGGCATCGAGGAGTTGGCCGGGGAGTGAATTGCTCTGGGGATGGAAAAACTCGATCGTGGTCACCCCTTCGTGGTGCTCGGTTTTCACATATCCGTCGCTGATCTCTCGAAGCATAAGTTGGTATTACGGTTTGGTTCTTGTGTCAGGATTGGTTCTTCTTTTCGACCATCGTGAGAATGGTGGCGACTGCCACAGACTCACCCGTTTCATCATAGACATCCACAAACCATTTTACGATGCCCCGGGGGAGGTCCGTCTCGGCCTTTTTTTCCTGGGCGATCTTCTCTTTACACGTGAGCCGGACGCCGATGGTGCTGCCGGCGTACACCGGTTTCAGAAAACGGCATTCTTCGAGGCCATAGTTCAGCATCACGGGACCTTTGCCGGGGTCGACGAAGAGGCCGGCCGCCGCACTGAGCACAAAATAGCCGTGGGCGACGGGCTTTTCGAAAAGCGTGCCGCCCAGCGACGTATGATCGGTGTGCGCATAAAAATGGTCCCAGCTCAGGTTCGCGAAATTACTGATGTCCGCCTCGGTGACGGTGCGTTTGTGCGTGATCACCGTGTCCCCTATCTGCAGCTCTTCGAAGTATTTCCGGAAGGGATGGCGGTCGTCCGTGACCTGGCGCGCATGGGGCTGCCAGTTGCCCGTGACGGCAGTGATCATCGAGGGCGAACCCTGTACGGCCACCCGTTGCATATAGTGAAGCACGCCCCTGGTGCCGCCCATCTCCTCGCCGCCACCCGCGCGCCCGGGGCCGCCGTGGACCAGGAGCGGGAGCGGGCTACCGTGGCCGGTGCTTTCTTTCGCGCATTCGTTGTTGAGGATCAGGATGCGCCCATGCCAGGTCGCAGAACCGAGCACATACCGGCGCGCGAGGCCGGGGTCCGCCGTGACGATCGTACTGCAGAGGGATCCCCTGCCCTTCTTCGCAAGTTCGATCGCCTGCTCGTGGCCATTATAGGGCATCAGCGTACTGACCGGCCCGAACGCTTCGATCGTGTGCGGTTCTTCGCTGGTAAAAGGTTGTTCGTTGAGCAGCAGGATCGGGGAAAGGAATGCGCCCTTCCTGGCGTCGGCGTCGATGACCTCCACGCTGTCCAGCGAACCATAGATCAGCCGGGAAGACGCCAGCAACCTGCTCACCTGTCCCCGTACCTCCTCGCGTTGCGACTGTCCCGCCAGCGGCCCCATCCGCACCTTCTCATTTTCCGGGTTCCCGATGGTGGTCTGCGCAAGGGATTTCGTGATCGCCTTCCAGGCCTCCTCCATCTTGTTCGCCGGCACGAAAATGCGGCGGACGGCGGTGCATTTTTGACCGGCCTTCACGGTCATTTCCTTCCGCAGCTCCCTGACGAAGAGGTCCCACTCGGGCATGCCGGGCTCCACGTCCTCGCCGAGCACCAGGCAATTCAGGGAATCCGCTTCCATATTGAAGGGGACATTTTCACGCAGGATGTTGGGATGGGAGCGGAGTTGCAGACCGGTGGTGGCCGAGCCGGTAAAGGTCACCACGTCCTGCGCGCCCACATGATCCAGCAGGTCCCCGGCACTCCCGCAGATCAGCTGCAGGGCGCCGGGCGGCAGAATACCGGACCGGTCGATCTCCCGGACAACGGCTTCCGTCAGGAAAGAGGTGATGGTGGCGGGTTTGACGACGGCGGGGACACCCGCGAGCAAGTTGACCGCTATTTTCTCAAGCATCCCCCAGACCGGGAAGTTGAAGGCATTGATATGGACCGCGACCCCCTCCTTCGGCACCAGGATATGATGGGCCATGAAGCTGCCCGCCTTGCTCAGGTTGGCGGCCTCCCCGTCGAGGCAATACGGCGCATCGGGAAATTTCCTGCGCAGCGAAGCATAGGAAAACAGATTGCCGATGCCCCCTTCGAGGTCGATCCAACTGTCGGCGCGCGTGGCGCCGGTGCCATAACTGATGCGATAGAAACTGTCCAGGTGTTCGCGGAGATGCAGGGCGAGGGCCCGGAGCATCCGGCCGCGTTCCGGGAAAGTCATGTTGCGGAGCGCCGGATTGCCCGTCGTGCGGGCGTAGGCGAGGATGGCGGAGAAATCCAATCCTTTGGTGCTGGCGTGTCCGATAAGGTCGCCGGTATAAGCGTTGTATAAAGGCTGCCCTTCACCGTCACCTTCGATCCAGCGGCCGG
Organism: Puia sp.; assembly: GCA_035572015.1. GTDB lineage: Bacteria > Bacteroidota > Bacteroidia > Chitinophagales > Chitinophagaceae > Puia. Next base: position 55,763 of record DATNBP010000229.1, read on the forward strand.
TGATATAGTTGCCAAGCTTAGGCGTCATTTCACAATCGTTGAGCCTGCAAGGTACGGATTTTTAGTCCGCAGGTCCGGTGTCAAGGTGGCAGACAGGAACGTTTGGTCGGCATTTTGAGCAGCGGTCTTTATGGAAAAGAACGAATGCAGTTTTATCGAATATGCGCCGGGCGGCGACGGCGCGCTGCCCGACAGTTATTCCCGCACGATCACCGGAGTGGTTGGCCAGGTCGCTGAAGCGGTGGTGCATATCCAGGTGCAAAGGCGCAGGACAGATCGCAACATCCGCCGCGAACCCGGGCCGGCGCAGGCTTCCGGTTCCGGCTTCATCATCTCCACCGACGGGTTTGTCGTCACGAACAACCACGTGATCGAGCAGGCCGAAGAGATCAAAATTTCGCTAGCGGATGGCAGGGTCGTTCATGCGGAGCTGAAGGGTGCGGATCCTTCCACCGATATCGCCGTGCTGAAGATCGATGTGACGGGGTTGCGCTCCCTCGGCTTTGCGAATTCCGAAATGCTCCGGCCCGGCCAGATCGCCATCGCCATCGGCAATCCGCTGGGGCTGCAGCACACCGTGACGGCCGGGGTAGTGAGTGCGCTCGGACGGACGCTCCGAGCGAACAATGGCCGGTTGATCGACGATATCATTCAAACGGATGCCGCGCTCAACCCCGGGAACTCCGGCGGTCCGCTCGTCAACTCGCTTGGCCAGGTCATCGGCGTGAACACCGCCACGATCGCCTCCGCGCAGGGACTTTGCTTTGCCGTCAGCTCCAATCTGGCTGCGTTCGTCGCGGGCAAGCTCATCATGGAAGGAAGGGTAAAGCGGGCCTGGCTCGGGATTGCCGGCCAGGTGGTGAGCCTGACGGCGAGGATGGTGGCGGCCAACCGGTTGGAACGGAACACGGGTGTGTACGTGTATGAAGTGGTGGCGGATCACCCGGTCTCGAACCATCCGATCAGCGTGGGCGACATCATCATTTCCTTCAACGGCAGGGCGGTGGGGACGGTGGATGAGCTGCACCGGCTACTCGAGGCGCGCGTGATCGGGCAACAGGTTGAACTGGAAGTATTGCGCGGCGGGCACAAGGTGCTGCTGCGGGTGATCCCCGGAGAGGCGCGGTAACTAGGCCCGGTCGCGCTGGTCGATTTCGCGGCAGAGGGACTGAAAGATCTCGTCGACATCGCCTTCCCCGTTGACATAGACGACCTTCCCGTATTGCCGGTAATAGTCGGCGACGGCCGCCGTCTTTTTCTCATACTCGGCATGCCGCGACCGGATGATGAGTTCGTCCCGGTCATCGGAGCGGCCGGATGTCAGGCCCCGGTTGAGCAGCCTCTTCGTGAGCTCCTCTTCCTTTACCACCAGCGCCAGCACGATGGAAATAGCCGTGCCTTTCTGAGCGAGCAGTTTGTCGAGCGCCTCCGCCTGCGCGGTCGTGCGCGGGAAGCCGTCGAAGAGGAACCCATTGGCGTTGGGGTTGTTGTCGAGGGCGGAGCTGATGATCTCGATGACGACCTCATCGGGAACGAGCTGACCTTTATCAATGATACTTTTTGCCGCAAGGCCAAGCGGGGTCCGACCCGCGATCTCCGCGCGAAGCAGGTCTCCGGTACTCAGGTGCTTCAATCCATATTTGGCTATCAAACGTTCAGATTGCGTACCCTTCCCGCTACCCGGCGGTCCAAATAAAATTAAATTAAACATAATACGTGCTACTTACCCGTGTGTTAGAAACAAATATACCACTTGGTTTAAAAATTATTTAACATTTTTCCGCATTCCTTTTGACCGCTTCAAAAAAACGCAAGCCGGAGCCCATTGCCGAACTCCGCGGGAGCAAATTTGTTAAGGAAAGGTCGGCTATCCCTACCATCCAAATCAAACAATATGGATACAAGTAAAAGCAACCCGCTCTATTCGCGGACGGATAACAGCCCCGTGAACCTTAGCAACGAGCAATGGCAGAAGATCCTGCCAAAGAATGTCTATGACGTGGCCCGCCAGAAAGGAACAGAAAGGCCGTACAGCAGCCCGCTGGAAGAGAACCGCGAAGCCGGCACCTATTATTGCGCCGTATGCGGGAACCCGCTCTTCCGGAGCGATACCAAATTCGAAAGCGGCTGCGGCTGGCCCAGTTTCTACGAGCCCGTCAGCAAAGGCAGCGTCATCTATCTCCCCGACCACAGCCATGGGATGGAGCGGACAGAAGTGGAATGCGGGCGATGCAAGTCGCATCTTGGTCATGTCTTTCACGACGGCCCGCCGCCGACGGGGCTCAGGTATTGCATCAATGGTGTAGTGCTTGACTTCGCAAAGGCCAGGGACGCAGAGAAGAACTACAATGCAGAACATGGACAATAAGCGGATCGGATGGATCGGCCTGGGGAATATGGGGACGCCCATGGCGCTCAACCTGGTAAAGGCGGGATTTGAGGTAGCGGTGTATAACCGGACGGCGGCGAAGGCCGCGCCGTTGGAGGCTGCCGGCGCCCGGCTCGCGAAGAGCCCCGCGGAATTGTGCGAACGGGCAGACGTCGTGATCACGATGGTCGCGGATGACGCCGCGCTGAAGGCGATCCATGACGGCGGGCTGCGCGACGCGGCCAGGGCAGGACAGCTGGTGATCGATATGAGTACGGTGTCCCCCGCGACGACGCGGGAGCTGGCCGCAAGTTTGGCGGAAAAGCGCGTCGACTATCTCGACGCCCCGGTATCGGGGAGCGTGAAGCCGGCGGAACTGGGTCAGCTGGTGATCATTGCCGGGGGAAAAAAGGAAGCTTTCGACGCCGCGCAACCGATCTTCGGGAAACTGGGTAAAAAGTCATTCTGGATGGGCGAGCAGGGATCGGGAAACATGGCCAAGCTGGCCATCAATCTGTTGCTGGCCTTCCAGATGCAGGGCCTGGCGGAAGCGGTTGTCTTCGCGCGCGAAAAGGGCATCAGACCCGAGTCTTTTCTGCCGGTCATCGAAGAGACCGGCATGGCCAATGGCATTTCCAGGGGCAAGGGCGCCAATATCCTGGGCGGCCATTACGAGCCCGCATTCGAGCTGCGGCATATGGTGAAAGATCTGCGCCTCGTTCTGGCGCAGGGCATGCATACGCCGGGTGGCCTGACGATACATGACAGTTTCCAGCAGGCGTTGAACGCAGGTTGGGGTGAAAAGGATATGTCGGCCATCTTCCCGTACCTTGACGGAAAGAAGGTGTGAACCCAACAAGGAAAGAAGGTATGCGCCCTACTTTTATTTTGCCGGCCAGCGGCCAGCCTTTATTTTTGCACGCCGAATCCCGCTGCCGGAAGGCCTGAAGCGGGTCCGCCAACTTAGCTCAGCTGGTAGAGCATTTCATTCGTAATGAAAGGGTCGTCGGTTCGATTCCGATAGTTGGCTCACTCTTATGCGATTATCCCAACTTGCCGGGACCCTCACGGGGTCTGAGATTGTCAAGCTTGGCGGCGAAATCCGCGAGAAGATCCGCCGGGGGGAAAAAATTTACAACTTTACAGTGGGGGATTTCGATCCCGCGATCTTTCCGATCCCCAAAGAGCTGGAGGATGGGATCGTCGAAGCCTACCGGAAGCATTTCACCAATTACCCGGCGGCGGAGGGGAACCTCGATCTCCGCGAATCCATCGGCGTTTTTCTGAACGACCGCGAGGGTCTGGACTACGGTCCCGACGAAATCCTGGTAGCCAGCGGCGGCCGCCCGCTGATCTATTCCCTCTTCAGGACCGTCGTCGATCCCGGGGACCGCGTCATCTATGCCGTGCCTTCCTGGAACAACAATCACTATACGCACCTGAACGGCGGCGAGCATGTGGTGATCGAAGCGACGGCCGCCAACAATTTCATGCCGACGGCGGACGCCATCCGTCCCCATGTCGGCAGCGCCAGCCTCCTTTGTCTTTGTTCGCCGCAGAACCCGACGGGCACGACCATCTCGCGGAAGGACCTCGCGGCCATCTGCGAACTGGTGGTGGAAGAGAACAACCGCCGCTCCGCGGAGGAAAAGAAACTCTACCTGCTCTACGATCAGATGTACTGGCAGCTCACCTATGGCGATATCGTCCATCACAACCCAGTATCACTGAACCCGGCGATGCGGGAATACACCGTGTTCATCGACGCCATCAGCAAGGCTTTCGCGGCGACCGGCGTCCGGATCGGCTGGGCGTTCGGGCCGGCGACGATCATGAAGAAGATGAATGCGATCATGAGCCATATCGGCAGTTGGGCGCCGATGGCCGAACAAAAGGCGACAGCCGCTTTCCTGCGCAAAAAAGAGTCGATCGACGCCTATCTCCGGGGATTCCGCGCCGGCGTGGCGGAACGGCTTAACCGGATACACGCCGGCTTTACGGCGTTAAAAAGCGAAGGCTTTCACGTGGACGTGCTGTCGCCGGAGGCGGCGATCTACCTGACGATTAAGATCGACCTCGTGGGTAAGCGCCTGGCGGGCGGAGCGGAGATCAGGGACCAGCAGGAGGTCACTTCGTTTTTACTGAATGAGGCGGGGTTGGCGGTGGTTCCGTTTTATGCGTTTGGGGCACCGAGAACTTCGCCCTGGTACCGGCTGAGCGTAGGCACGTGTAAACTGGAAGACATCCCGGAGATGTTCAGGAAGCTGAGGACCGCGATGGAAAAACTGGCTTAATTCTTATTGCAGATAAAAAAGAAAGGACGCAATTCCTTTTCGCGAATGATGCGTTGGATATTGTCCCGTTTGTGAAGGGTCTTGTGACGGTTGATGTCGAAAACCTCGTGGGCGACGCAGAATGTTTCCACAGTTTCGAAATGGAACAACAACTCATTCAGTTGCTCCAGTTCGCGCTCCATGGTTTTTTCATTCATGTGCTCATCCTTCACCAGAACGAGCAGATCCCTGTTACAAGCTTTCATTTCTATTAGATTTTGACCTGGGCCCGGCCCAGTTAGTAACCAACCATACCTTTTGTGATTCCGCAGCCGCACTTCTTGCTGCTACCGCCGATCGATCGCTGCGAACTGCAACCGGCG
>DATNBP010000230.1:0-37262 GCA_035572015.1 Puia sp.
GAAAAAGACCTGGAGGAATTCCCGGAATGCTGGGACTCGGCCTTGTCCGTGCGTGAGAACGAGATCCTCCAGCTCCTCGCGCGCGGACTGCTCTACAAGGAAATCTCGGACCGGCTCAACATCTCCACCAGTACGGTCAGACAACATATTCACCGCATCTATGACAAGCTGCATGTGCAGAACCGGACCGAGGCCATCAACAAAACCAAGAAATAACTTTCGTTCTATTGCCCGCCGGTCGTCGAAAAAGTAGTTTTATGGCTATGAAAAAGTATATTTTGCTACTGCCCCTTCTGGTTCCCCTGGCCCTGTTCAGCCAACAGCCCACCGTGCAACCGACGCCGCAGACTAAACCAAAACCGGCCGGGCACCATTCCATCGGGATCGGCGTGGAAGCCGGTTTCAATTTCGCCAACGTCACGAATGCTTCGGCGATCAACGCCAGTTCCCGCGCCGGATACCATTTCGGCCTTTTCCTGGCGCCGGATTCCAAAAGCGTCCTGGGCTCGCGCACCGAGCTGCTCTATTCGCGGCATGGATACAACTATAAGACGGATACGAGCCGCGGCGCCGTCAACCTGGACTATATTATGCTGACGCAGATGATGGCGATCCACATCACGAAATATTTCGAGCTCGATCTGGGGGGCTATACAGCTTACCTGCTCAATGCCAAAGACGATTCCATGTCAAAGGCGCTCCAGGGCACTCCTTACGCCTCCTACTCCTCGATGCTGAGTTTCTACAACCGGTTCGACTATGGATTTGGCGCCGGCGCCGAGGTGCATCCGGTAGCCGGCTTACTGGTCGGCGTGCGATACCAGCTCAGCTTCTCCAACCTGTTGAAGACGGCCGGCAGCGGCGGCCAAAACCCGTCGACCTATTCGCCAAGTCTGAACCTGAAGAACAATGTGGTGATGCTCTCGGTCGGTTACCGATTCTGACAATTCAATCTCATGCCATGCGACTCCTGCTGCTTTCGGGCATTCTACTCGCTGCCTCCCTTGCGGAGGCCCAATCCGGAAATACCGGCGCCAATGCCTCCCGGTTGCCGGATCCGCCTTACCTGAACCAGGTCTACTACTATTGGTCCGACTCGCTCCTGGCTTGCCCCAGGACCGATGGGCAGATGTCCAATAAAATAAAAGCGCTGGGTTTTGGCGGCAGCCAGATGAGCTATGCGATGGACGGCGGCAGATCGGCGCTGCGCATCAAGGCGGGGGACAGCCTTCGCTTTGTCGTCAAAATGGTGTCGATGGCCGGAGACCCGTCCTCGGTCGTGAAATTGTACAAGTTCGAGTCGAAGAAGGATTCTCGCGAGGCCCTGCTGAGCAGCCAAAGCCGGTTCGGCGGAAGCAAGGACCCGAAGAACGAGGTCTCCTACGACGTCCGCAGATCCGGCTCCGACGTGTTCATCCTGATCCCTTCCGCCCGCCTGGCGCCGGGAGAATATGCCTTTATGAATTCGATGATGATGAAGCAGAGCGGCGTATCGGTCATGTATACCTTCTTTACATTCGGCGTCGACCCATAGGTTTTGCCGGGTCGCAAACCAGCTCCCGCAGACTCCTTTGCCTGCCTATTTTCAAATGATCAAGCGAACATCGGCACCTCGATCGCCAGCAATTCCGAATTCGAAATTGCGCGCACGCTGAACCTGTCCGTACCCGTAATGCCGAGGCCGTCGCGCTCCGCCAGCGTGGCATCTCCGATCGCCACCTGACCGGTCAGCACGAATACATACACGCCATTTCCTTCGAAAGCATTTTCGTATGCGAGTTCGCGACCGGAGTCAAGCCGGGCAAGCGCGAGCCGGGCATCCTGGTAGATATACAGCGCACTGTCGCCGGGGTGTGCACTGACGACCACCTGCCACTGATTGACACGACCCGCAGGATCGAAACGCCGTTTCTCGTGCCGAGGGCGAATATTCAGCTGCCTGGGGAAGATCCAGATCTGAAGGAAGTTGACCGGGTCGAAATGCGACGCGTTGTATTCCGACAGGCGGACTCCGCTGCCGGCGCTGATGATGCGTACGTCGCCCGTGCTGAGGATGCTGTCCGCGCCGGTGCTTTCCCGGTCGGCAAGGGTGCCCCTGAGGGGGATGGAAATGATCTCCATGTTCTCGTGCGACTGACTGTCGTAGCCGTTGCCCGCTTTGACGACGTCGTCGTTGAGGACCCGCAACGCACCGAACTGCACTTTTGCCCCGTCATACCAGTTGCCGAAACTGAAAGAGTGGTAACTGTCCAGCCAGCCAAAATCGATATGGCCGCGCTCAGGGGCCGGATGAAAAATATTAGTCATAGAATATCAATTTGCCGATGGATCCTGGAAACCCGGGAGCAGACCCTGATGCGGCGTGTGATCGCGCGGCAGCCCGTCGTCGGGGCCGCTTTCCTGCGGAGGATCATCCGGTCTGTCCGGGTTAAATTCGACGATGAAATTATTGCGGCCTTCGCCCGACAGGATCGACATGTAATTTTGCTGTACCAGCTCCAGCAGGGAGAGGAACAGGAAGATCGCATGCAACCTGCTTTCACAGATCTCGAACACTTTCTCGAACGACAAGGTCCGCTCACGCTCCACCACGCTAAGGATATGGGCGCGGCTTTCTTCCATCGTGTAATTATACCTGACTACGGTATGGACGGGTTTGTTCTGCCGCTGCTGGATGCGGAACATCAGCCGCTCGAAGGTCTTCATCAGCTTGAACAGCGTGATGGTCTGGATCTCCGTGCCTTCTCCCGCGTCCTCGCCGACCCGGGTAAGCTCCTTTTGCAGGTTGCCGCGGCGCACCATGAGATGCCGGATAGCTTCCATTTCTGCAAGCGTCGCGGCCGCTTCCTTATACCGTTTGTATTCCAGCAGTTTGTCTATCAGCTCCTGCCGCGGGTCGATCTCGTTCCCCTGCGCGTCCAGCTCCTTGCGCGGGAGGAGCATCCGGGCCTTGATCCGCATGAGCGTCGAGATGAAGAGAATGAATTCGCTGGAGAGCTCGATATTGAGGTGCTCCTGGGAGTGGATGTACCCAAGAAAATCGGCGATGATCCGGTGTATGGGGATATTGTAGATGTCCAGCTCGTCCCGTTCGATAAAGAACAACAGCAGGTCGAACGGGCCTTCGAATTGGGGTAGTTTGATCTGGTACGAGGTCATCATGTTCCCGAAATTAGGGCAATTTGGGCGAGCCGGCGGGACAGGTTTTCCCCAAGTTTGTCCCCAGTCTGCGGGCGATTGTCCATCGCTTTGCCCCTGTCGACCGGGCGCGGCGCAAATCCCATTCACCCGGCGCAGTATCCCATTCATCCGGCGCGGCGCAAATCCCATTCACCCCGCCGGCCCCGGATCCTATTGACCCGGCGCTGCCACGGGTGCGACGGGCAGCGGGGTCGGCTTCCTCGACTTCTTCGCAAACTTATACGCCAGTCCGACGCCCAGGATCTCCTGCATCTGGAGGGCGGGACCTCCGAATGTCCCGTCCGCGCGGACGGATTTGATCCGGTCGTCGTAGATGAGGGTCAACGCAAGGTTGACTGCCAATACGCTGGATACCTTGACATTGAGCACGTTCGTCATAAAGACGGCGATATTTTGCGGATTGTTGAGGTAGTCGGAAAAAAGGTCCAGCCGTCCCACATAGCTTGCCGGCTTGCTGAGGTCGGTGCTGACATTGACGGAGGCATAGGCCCCGAATTCGAACCTCGAATTCTTTCCCGAATCGACCCCGAACGCGCCCTGGGCGGCTAGCGAATCGTTGTTGACGATCAATTCGCGGACCGTCGCCGGCGACAGAAAGAGCGAGAATCCGGCGTTCGGCTTGTAATTCATACCCGCGGACAACAGAAGGTAAGCAGGGGCCAGGAAATTGGACGTCAACACCTTAGTGTTTGCGTCCGGATAATTGTACCCCGCCGCGAACTGGCTGCGGAAATCCAAGAGGCCGCTGAGATACCATTTGTGCCCGAGGTCATATCCGTATTTCGACGTGAGGTCGATCAGATCATTGGTTTTCCTGCTGCCCAGGCTGGTCGTGTTGGCAATGCCGTATTGAAGATTCAGAAAATTGTCCCACGACTTGCGCCCGTCGAGGTAATAGGCGTAGAGATTGACCAGTGTATTGAGCGAAATGGCGGATTTGTCACCGCCGGCAGACCAGTTGCTTAGCGCCGCCTGGTTAAAGGTCAGGTTCATGAGCCCGCCGGTTTTCCAGGTCATCTTCGTCGTATCCTTCGGGTCCTTGGTGATCGTGGCGCCGTTTACCGCGCTCTCAAGCGGATTTGGAGGGTTCTGGGCAAACGAAACCGAGACGCAGCCCAGGATAAAAATGCCGGTCAACAGAATAGCTATACGGTTCTTCTTCATAACTCGTCAGTTTGTTTTGGAAATACTGGCAACAAAAAAGCTGCCAACCCTCGCCGTCGCGGCCCTTTATTTCCGCTTCAGCTCGTCGCGGATCTCCATCAGCAGCTTTTCCGTGGTCGTCGGTCCGGGAGGCGGGGCTGCTTCCTTTTTCTTTTCCAGGCTCCGGAAGCCCCGGATGATCATGAAGAGGATAAAGGCAAAAATGATGAATTTGAGAACGGCGGAAAGAAAGAGACCGTATTTCACTGCGCCCCATTTCAGCGCCTCGATATCGGTCAGGTGGGCGAATTTCAGGGCGGGCGTGAGGATCAGGGGCGTGATGACGTTGTCGACCAGCGACGAGACAATGGCGGAAAACGCTGCTCCGATGATCACCGCAACCGCGAGATCGATGACATTCCCCTTCATGATGAAGGCCTTGAAGTCCTTGAGCAAACTCATACTGGAGGTTTTAGTTGTTACTAAATAGACAATAAATTACGCTGTTCCTCACCAACTTACCGTGTTCCTCACCGTTACAGCAAAGCAAGTATCGGACCGCTACTAAGGGTATGGTTTGGCAGATATGACAAGGTTCGCGCCGGAAGGTCCTATACCGCCATGATCTCCTTTTCCTTTGCGGCGAGGTGCTTGTCGACGAGACCGATATATTTGTCGGTGATGTCCTGGATCTCCTTTTCCGCATCCTTTGCTTCATCCTCGCTCAGGCCGTCATTCTTCAGCTTTTTTATTTGTTCGATCGCCTCGCGGCGGATATTGCGGATGGCGACCCTGGACTGCTCGCCTTCGCCGGACGCCCGGCGCACGAATTCCTTTCGTCTTTCTTCGGTAAGCGGGGGCATGAACAGGCGGATGATGTTGCCGTCATTTTGGGGCGTGACACCAAGGTTGGCGTTGATGATGGCCCGCTCGATCGGCTGCAACATGTTCTTTTCCCAGGGCTGGATCGTAAGGGTCCTGGCGTCCATGACGGAGATATTGCCGACCTGGTTGAGGACGGTGGGGCTTCCGTAGTAATCGACGGTCAGCCCTTCCAGCATTTGCGGATTGGCTTTCCCGGCCCTGATTTTAATAAGCTCAGTTTCAAGATGATTCAGCGCTTTTTTCATACTATCCCGGGCTTCTTCCAGGATTAGCTCCAGATCGTCTGACATAATATAAGTAATGATTGACCGTGCAAACCTACGGTAAATGTCGAGAAACTACGGAAAATGGCAACAGATTGGCCATAAAACTTCCAAACCGCCAGCCCCCTTCGCACCGCCGCGCCTGTCCTCGTCGCGCGCGCCCATGCCGCTGAAATGCCGCGAATTCCCGGCATTTAATTCCCGCACCACCCGCCGGACCTTTAATCAATTATTTTGTTCCAGGATAGAATCCTTGAGCGCTATGAGCTGTGACGCCTTGGTCAGCTGGGCGTTCTCTTCGTTTGCCGCCTTCGCCACGAAAAGCCGTGGCGCGGGCATCAGGTAGTAGATCGCCGCAATCAGCATGAAGAAGACCATAAAAACGGAGAAAATGAGAAGGGTGCAATTGAGCGACCGCAGCATAAAGACCACGCCGATCATAGCAGTGTTGATCGCTACCAGCGTGAGCGTGATCGAGCGATGCGAGAATCCGCGGTCCAGCAACAGGTGATGAATATGATTTCTGTCCGGGCTGAAAGGCGGACGTCTGTGCAAAATGCGGATGCCGAAGACCCGGAGCGTGTCCAGCAGCGGGATCATGAGGATCGTAAAGCCGACCGCCGGCGACGCGCTGACCGGCATGGACACGCCGGAGCTGTCCGCGACGTTGATGAATTTGACGACCAGGATCGCATTGATCGTACCTACGAGCAGCGATCCCGTATCGCCCATGAAGATCTTGGCCGGTTGAAAATTGAAGATCAGGAAGGCCAGGAGGCTGCCTGCCAGCGAGAAAGCCAGAACGGCATAGGAAGGCATCCCGATCCGGAGGAAATACGCGCCGAATATCGTCGTCGATAACAGACCGAGACTGCCCGCCAGTCCGTCCACCCCGTCGATCAGGTTGAACGAGTTGATCACGACTATCACTGCGAAATAGGTCAGCAGCAGGCTGAACATTTCAGGGAGTTGATTAATACCCAGAAAGCCATTCATGCTGCGGATCTGGATATTCCCGTAGTAGATGATGATGAAGGCGGCCAGGACCTGTCCGATGAATTTCTTGATGGGAGAGATCACCAGGATGTCATCCTTGAGACCGAGAAAGAAGATGACCAGGGACGCAGCGATAAAATATTGAATTTCAGCAGCCTCATTAAAGCGAACGGTCAGCAGACAGCCGAATACGAAACCGGCGAAGATGCCAAGGCCGCCAAGAGGAGTAATGGGCGAATGGTGTACCTTCCGTGCATCCGGCATGTCAAAAAGCTTTTTCATCTCCGCCACGTTGATCACTGCAGGAATCGCAAGAAAGGTGATCGTAAACGAAATAGCTAGTGAAAGAAGAACATCAAACATCAGTCCTGGTTTGGTACTTGAACAAAATTAGAATACTTTTTCCGATAATGCTTATTAAATAACACGTCTTCAAAAACAAAAATATATAGATTTGCAATCTGCAATCAAACAATAGATCCATATGGCTGACTTAAAGGCAATTGCTTCCCAAATCAGGCGCGATATAGTAAGAATGGTACATGGTGCGCAGAGCGGGCATCCGGGAGGTTCCCTGGGTTGTGCCGATTATTTTGCGGCGCTCTATTTCAAAGTCCTGACGCACGATCCTCATTTCCATATGGAAGGCAGAAACGAAGATCTCTTCTTCCTGTCTAACGGTCATATTTCCCCAGTCTTCTATTCAGCACTCGCCAGATCGGGTTATTTCGACGTCAAAGAACTGGCGACGTTCCGCAAGATCGATTCGCGTCTCCAGGGCCACCCCGCCACACATGAACACCTTCCCGGCATACGGGTTGCCAGCGGCTCGCTGGGCCAGGGCATGAGCGTCGCGATAGGCGCGGCTTTGGGTAAAAAACTCAATAACGACAAAAATATTGTGTATTCCCTCCATGGCGACGGTGAGCTGGACGAAGGGCAAAACTGGGAGGCTATCATGTTTGCCGCCGCCCATAAGGTGGACAACCTGATCTCTACCGTCGACTGGAACGGCCAGCAGATAGACGGCACCACCAAGGCGGTGATGGACCTGGGGAATATCCACGCAAAATTCGACGCCTTCGGTTGGACCACGCTCGAGATGAACGGGAACGACATGGATGACGTGCTGGCAACGCTCGAAAAGGCCAGAAACCTGACCGGAAAGGGAAAACCGATCGCGATCATGATGCATACTATCATGGGAAAAGGGGTCGATTTCATGGAAAACGACCACCACTGGCACGGTGTGGCGCCCAATGACGAGCAGTTGCAGAAGGCCCTGGCGCAATTACCCGAAACGCTGGGCGATTATTAGCGACCGCCGCGACCCTGGCCTCAACCTAGGGTAAACCCTTAGCTCTTGAGCTCGATCGGCGTGGTCGCCGCCTTTCTGGCCGGGAGCCAGGACGCCAGGAGCGCGACAAATAAGATCGTCACAAAGACGAGGAAAAAATCCGAAGCCACCATTTTTACGGGGTAATAGTCCAGCACGAAGCTTCCGCCCTGCAGCGGAATTAGTTTGTATTTCAACTGCAGAATGCAGATCACCGCCGCCAGCAGAATGCCTGTGCAGCCACCCAAAAGCGCCAGCAGGATGCCTTCGCTCAGGAATATGCGCCGGATCCGGCGATTGCTGGCGCCGAGGGCCTTGAGGACATGGATGTCCTTTTGTTTATCCCACACCAGCATGGTGAGGGCCCCCACCATATTGAAGGCGGCAACGATCAGGATCAGGGTAAGGACGATATAGATGACCCACTTCTCCGTGTGCATGACGTTGTAGAGGCTTTGGTTCTGCTCGTACCGCGTCTGCACTTTGTACCTGCCGCCCAGGAATTGAGCGACCGACTGCTTAACCGCGGCCACCCGGGAGGGGTCGTCCACCGCCATTTCGATTGCGCTGTACTGGTCGGGCTGCAGTCCCATCGTCTCCTTCATGAACGCCAGGTTGGTGAAGACATAGTGGTCGTCGAAGTCTTCCTGGATGCGGAACTCCCCGGCGGTGGCCATGGTGGTATGGCTGTAGGAAGCCAGCGGGTCGACGGTGTAGTCCGGGCCGCCATACCGGAACAGGTAGACGTCCAGCGGCTGAAGAGCGCGGTCCGGTTCTACCCCTAACGCATAGTCGACACCAGAGCCGAGGACGGCCAGCGGCTGATCGGCCGTACCGAGATCGAAGCTTCCCTTGTCGATATTGTTCTGTACGCCCGATACCCGGACATAATTGCTGTCGACGCCTTTCAGATATGGGGAGGCGGGCGGATTGGCCCCATTGATCAGCCCGACTTGCTCCTCCACCACTCTCGACAGGGCACGGACCCCGTCGATCGACCGCAGCCGGTCCAGTTGCGCCGGTGTGAGGGTGAGCAGCTTCCCGGTCGCCGGCGTGACCTTCAGATCCGGATAGAAGCTGGTGTAGAGGGACTTCACCAGGTCTTCGAAGCCGTTGAAAACGCTCAGCACGAGGATCAGCGACGCCGCCCCCACGACGATGGCGCTCATGCTGACCCATGCGATGATATTGATCGCGTTGGTGGATTTCTTTGCCCTGAAATATCTCCAGGCGAAGAGGAGATTCATGCGCCACCTCCTTCGGGTGGAGGGGGATTTCCGGGGTTTTCCCCGCGGATCTTACGGAACAGCGCTGCCATATGATCGGCGTGTTCGAGCGTGTCGTCGTGAAAGAACTGCAGGACCGGGATCCGCCGCAGCTGGTGCTTCACGCGCGCGGCCAGTTCCTTTTTGACCTCCCAACCCCTGTCCTCGACCGCCTTCATGGCCATTGCGTTGTCCTTTGCCTGGAAAAGGCTCAGGTAGACCCTCGCCTCCAGCAGGTCCGGGGTCATCTTCACCGCCGTCAAAGAGACGAGGCCGCCATTGATCATGTTCAGTCCCAGCCGTTGGAATATATCGCTCAATTCCGCGAGCAGTAAGGCCCCTACTTGTTTCTGTCGTTTGCTTTCTTGCATTTCATTAACTTTCTGCCGTTAGATTTCGGCCGCTGGTTCCGTCCAAACCTACTACCTTTACCCCCCAAATCTACGGCTAATTACGGCATGAAGAAATTCTCGGTTATCCTCCAATATTTGTCCAGGTACAAGGGCAAAATGGTGTTGTATATGTTTTTCAATATCCTGTCCCTGCTTTTCGGGTTGATGTCCCTGGGAATGCTCAGCCCTTTCCTGGACATCATCTTCGACACCGGGCAGGCGGGGGCAAAAGGTGTGACGCTGCACAGCACCGCGATCGGCGGGCTGAAGGACGTGCTGATGCATGTGGCCCGTTCCTACGACAAGCCGACCCTGCTCATCGTGGTTTGTCTGCTCATCGTGGTCTCCCGATTCCTGTCGAACCTCTTTTACTACTGGTCTTCCTATATCTCGTCCCCCATCCGGAGCGCCACGATCACCTTCCTCCGGAACGACGTGTATGAGAAGATCCTGGCCCTGCCGATCGGTTATTTTACCGAGCGGCGAAAGGGCGACCTGATTTCCCGGATGACCAACGATATTTACGAGATCGAGTCTTCGGTGGTCTCCACGCTTGAAGGTCTGATCAAGGACCCGCTGACGATCATCGGCTACCTG
The DNA here is from genome assembly GCA_035572015.1 of Puia sp. GTDB lineage: Bacteria > Bacteroidota > Bacteroidia > Chitinophagales > Chitinophagaceae > Puia. The sequence goes on from DATNBP010000230.1 coordinate 10,079, forward strand.
GCCTATATGATCTTTCTCAGTCCCACCTTGTCGCTCTTCCTCCTGGTCCTCTTGCCGCTGACCGGTTTCCTGATCGGCCGGATCAGCCGGATCCTGAAACGGCAATCCCAGGACGCAGCCGAAAGGCTGGGCGAGAGCCTCTCGGTGCTCGATGAAACGCTGTCGGGTATCCGCATCATAAAAGGCTTCGGCGCCGAGTTGATCATGCGGACAAAATTCATCAGGATCAACGACAGCCTTTTTCATATCCGCAACAAGATGAACTGGCGCCGGGACCTGGCCAGCCCCCTCACCGAGACGCTCGGCGTGTGCATCCTCGCCGTCATCCTGTACGCCGGCGGGATGTTGGTGATCCGCAGCAACGGGCACAGCTTCTCCGGCGGGGACATGATGACCTATATCGCGGTATTCGGCTTGCTGATCAACCCGGCCAAGACGCTGTCCACCTCCATCTTCAATATCCAGCGCGGCGCGGCGGCCATGACCCGGGTAGAAGACCTGCTGAAGGCGCCGGTGAACATCAGGGACGACCCGGATGCGCGGAAGCTGACCGATTTCCGCGACCGGATCGAGTTCCGCCATGTCAGCTTTTCCTATGACGGATCGGGCATCCTCGAGTCGATCGACCTCGTGATAGAAAAGGGCAAAACGATCGCCCTGGTAGGAAGTTCCGGCGCCGGCAAGTCGACGCTGGCCGATCTTGTCCCGCGGTTCCATGACGTAACCTCGGGCGAATTGCTGATCGATGGCGTGAATATCCGCGATTATTCCCTGCGCTCGGTCCGGGAACAGATGAGTATCGTCACGCAGGAGCCGATCCTGTTCAACGATACGATTGCCGCCAATATCGCCCTTGGCAAACCGGACGCCACACACGAAGAGATCGTGCGGGCAGCCACCATCGCCAACGCGCACCATTTCATCCTGCAAAAAGAAAACGGGTATGAGACAAATATCGGCGACCGGGGCAGCAAGTTGAGCGGCGGCGAACGCCAGCGGTTGACCATTGCCCGGGCAGTGCTGAAAAATCCCCCGATCCTGATACTCGATGAGGCCACCTCTTCGCTCGACACCGAAAGCGAGCGCCTGGTACAGGATGCGATCAACAAAATGATGGAGCACCGGACGAGCATCGTGATCGCGCACCGGCTCAGCACCATTCGCCACGCCGACGAGATCGTGGTCCTGCAAAGGGGCCGGATCGTGGAGCGGGGAACCCACGACGAACTGATGCGGCTGCGCGGCTTCTACAACAAACTCGTGGAAATGCAGGAAGTAAAATAGCTGGCCGGACCTCGATCCGGAAAGCCAGGGAAGAATTGAACCGCGCCTAAGCCCTACTTATTCATCATCTGCTTTGCTTCGATGCTCAGCGTGGCGTGCGGTACGGCTCTCAATCTTGCTTTATCGATCAGCTTGCCGGTGACCCGGCAAATACCATAGGTCTTGTTCTCGATCCTCATCAAGGCCTTTTCCAGGTGGTCGATGAAGGTGATCTGGCGGCTGGCCATCTGGCTCAGCTGCTCCCGCTCCATGCTCATGCTTCCGTCTTCCATCGTCATGTAGCGGGCATCGTCGTTATCGCCACCCATCTCATCCTTACGGGTGATCAGGCCCTGCAGGTACGCTAATTCCTTTTTAGCTGCATCCAGTTTGCGGTTGATCAATTCCCTGAATTCTCCAAGTTCTGCATCGCTGTATCTCATAATAGGTCCAGTTTGCTCCTCCTGGGGAGTGTCTAATACTGATTTTGTAAATTCAGGTTCGTACTTGCGAACCGTTTTTGTCTTTATTTCCGGGATGACCACCTTTACTTGTTTGGGCGGAGCTGCCGGTTTCTTCGGTTCCGGTTTCATCGCGGCCGATGACGGCGGCGGCGTGGGGATAGCCATGGGCTTCGCCGGCCCTACGACGGGTGCGGTTTGTTTGGCGATAACCGGGGAAGCGGAGGGGGATTTCGCGGCAAGATGCGCCTTCGGGATCGAAGGGGCGGAGGCCTGCTTTCCGAGATGCACTTTTCCCGATCCAGCCTTGGTTGTCGAAACCGCGGGCTTGGCTATTTGGACTACAGCAGCTTTTTTGGTAGGCAGGGCAGCGGATTTCTTGGCAGGGGCGGCAACGGCAACCTTCTTGGCCGCGGACTTGACAATACTCTTAGCCGCCGGCGACTTCTTCGCAGCCTTGCTGCCACCTGACGAGTGGGCAGTTTTTGCAGCCGCTTTTTTTGCCGGGGCTATTTTCTTGACATTGACCGCCTTTTTAGCGGGCTTGGCCGCTTTCTTTTTGGTTGCCATACAGTTAGGCTTTTTTTGTAACAAACACTTTTAAAAGAATATCATTTACTTCAATTTCAGTGCCATTAGCGGGTTCCTTCACCAACTCAATAGAGTCTGCCAAAATTTCCGTACAAATATATTCATTAAAAACCGTTAAGGAGTCTTTAAGCGCGGGTACATCAGCAACTTTTACGTGGATCCGGTCCGTCAGGTCATATCCGTTGTCTTTCCGGATCTTCTGGATCCGGTTGACGAATTCCCGGGCATTGCCCTCACGGGCCAGTTCGGGCGTCACGGTAACGTCAAGCGCAACCGTTAGCGCGTTCTTATTGGCTACCACCCAGCCGGGGATATCTTCGCTGGTGATCTCCACGTCATTAATCGCCAATATTAAGGGTTCTTGATCGATAAATAAAGTAATACGGCCATCTTTTTCCAATTTCGCGATATCCTCCTGAGAGAACCGGCTCAGGGCGCTGGTTACAGCCTTCATCCGGGGTCCGAGCCGCTTCCCGAGCGCAGCGAAATTGGGTTTTACCTTTTTCTTTATAAACCCTTCGTTACCAGACAAGTAATTAATCTCCTTCACATTGACCTCCGCCCTGATCAGGGCTTCCACCTGGAGCAGTTGTTCCTGCATCCGCGGGTCCAGTACGGGGATCAACACTTTTTGCAGTGGCTGGCGGACCTTGACGTTCACCTTCTTCCGCAGAGAAAGGATCAGGGAAGAGGCATCCTGGGCCAATTGCATCCTTTCCTCCAGGGCTTCATCGATATGGCCCGGATTGGCAACCGGGAAATCGGCATGATGGACCGACGCGGCCTTGATCCGGCCCGTGACATCGTTCAGATTGATATACAACCAGTCCGAAAAGAAAGGGGAGATCGGCGCCATCAGCCGGCAAACGGATTCCAGACATTCATACAGGGTTTGGTAGGCGCAGATCTTGTCGAACTCGTACTCCCCCTTCCAGAACCGGCGGCGGCAAAGCCGGACATACCAGTTGCTCAGGTGTTCGTCCACGAAGTCCTCGATCAGACGCCCCGCCTGAGTGGGCTCATAGTCGTCCATGCTGGCCGTCACCTTGGATATCAGCGTATTGAGCGATGAGAGGATCCAGCGGTCGATCTCAGGTCGCTCGGCGGCCGGAATATAGGCCTCGTCGAACGTAAAGCCGTCGACGTTGGCGTATAATGCAAAAAATTGGTAAGTGTTGTACAAGGTCCCGAAGAATTTCCGTTGCACTTCCCGGATGCCTTCCAGATCGAATTTCATGCTTTCCCAGGGCGAGGCGTTCGTGATCAGGTACCAGCGCGTCGCATCCGCGCCGTATAGCCCGATCGTCTGGAAGGGGTCGACGACATTCCCGAGCCGCTTCGACATCTTGTTTCCGTTCTTGTCGAGGACCAGGCCGTTGCTGACCACCGTCCTGTACGCCAGCCCCGGGTAACGGGCTTCGAGCTCTGCTTCGGTCGGAGCAACCCCCGGTCTGGAGCCGCCCAGACCGGCTTTCTTCAGTTCCTCATGTATGGATTCTTTCAGAAGCGCACCGATCGCATGCAGGGTGTAGAACCATCCGCGGGTTTGGTCGACGCCTTCCGCGATAAAGTCCGCCGGATAGTTCCTGGCAAACGTCTCCATGTTCCCGAACGGGAAATGCCATTGCGCATAGGGCATTGCGCCGCTGTCGAACCAGACGTCGACGAGGTCCGGAACGCGGTTCATCGGCCGGCCGGCCGGACTGACCAGCACGATCTCATCGACGAAAGGCTTGTGCAAGTCCCCGGTGAGCCTCGACGCAAGCGCCGCGGCGTCCTCGCCCGGGGCGGGTTTCATCACGCCGGCGGCCACGGAACGGTGGATGGCTTCCCGGAGCTCGGATTCCGAAGCGATGCAGATCGTTTCGCGGTTGGCCAGGTCTTCGTCGGTGGGACGCTCGGGCAGGTCCGTGCGCCAGATCGGAAGAGGCGTTCCCCAGTAGCGGCTGCGGCTCAGGTTCCAGTCCACCATGTTCTCGAGCCAGTTGCCAAATCGGCCTTCCCCCGTGCTCCTGGGTTTCCAGTTGATCGTCCGGTTGAGTTCCACCATCCGCTCCTTTAGCGCGGTAGTCCGGATGAACCAGGCATCGAGGGGGTAATAAATGATCGGCTTGTCGGTCCGCCAGCAGTGCGGATAATTATGTTCGTATTTTTCGATGCGGAAGGCGAGTCCTTCCTTTTTTAATCGCACGCAAATGTCCACGTTTACATCCGTGTAGGCCGGGTCGTCCTTGTAATTCTTGACATAGCGATTGCTGAATTCGCCGAGCCCGTCGACGAATTTGCCCTGCCTGTCGACCATGACCAGCATCCCGATGCCGTATTTCTGTCCCGCGCGATAGTCATCCGCGCCAAAGGCAGGCGAGGTGTGCACGATACCGGTACCGTCCTCGGTGGTGACAAAGTCCCCGGGGATCACGCGAAAGGGGTCGCCCCCGGCCTGCCCGGGTCTGTTGGCCTCGAACGGAAGGAGCTGTTCGTACCTGATCTCCTCCAGTGCGCTACCTTTGCATTCCAGGAGGACCGACCAGGGAAGAAGTTTGGAGTCGGCGGAATAGGCAGAGGCATCGGCATTCTCGCCCTCGGGTTTGAAATACTTGGCTACGAGCGCTTTCGCAAGCACCACATGGGCCGGCTCGTGGGTATAGGGATTAAATGTTTCCACCAGGACATAGTCGATTTTTGGCCCTACCGTGAGCCCGGTATTGGATGGCAGCGTCCAGGGAGTGGTCGTCCATGCCATGAAATAGATCGGCGACGCCTTTCTTCCATCCTTTTCAACCGCCCGGAACAGGAATTCGCTTCGCGCATCCCGCTTTGCCCGGAACATGGCTACGACGCTGGTGTCCTTGACGTCCTTGTAACAACCAGGCATATTCAGCTCGTGCGAACTGAGGCCTGTCCCCGCGGCGGGAGAATACGGCTGAATGCTTACACTCTCGTATAGTAAGTTCTTTTTATATAGCCCTCCAAGGATCCACCAAAGCGATTCGATATAATTGTTGTGGAATGTGATGTACGGCTCCTGCAGATCGACCCAATAGCCCATCTGCCGGGTGAGATCGTCCCATTTGTCCTTGAATTTCAACACTTCACGGCGGCAGGTCGCGTTGTATTCTTCGATCGAGATCGTTTTTCCTATATCTTCCTTAGTGATTTTCAGCATTTTCTCGACGCCGAGCTCGACAGGCAGGCCATGCGTGTCCCACCCGCCTTTGCGCTTCACCTGGTAGCCGCGCATGGTCTTATAGCGGCAAACCAGGTCTTTGAGGGTCCGGCTGATCACATGATGGATGCCCGGCAGGCCATTCGCGCTCGGGGGGCCTTCATAAAACACAAATGGGGTGGAACCTTCCCTTAAATCCACACTTTTCTCAAATGTCCTTTCCACATCCCACTTCGCCAAAAGCTCCCGGCCGATCGCCGGAAGATTCAATTGATCAAATTCTTTGTATTTTTTGGTCATATGTTACAAATCCTTATTTGTCAGGCCTCTCGTCCCGGAAGTTGCGCCGGAGCCCGGAGGGGACGGCAAAATTACGAAATTCCGCGGATGCAGGCTCAACGGGGTTTGCAGCTAATAAAGCGGGTTATTTACGCGGTTTGTTAACCAATTGCAAAAAGGAAATTATTGCGCCCTTGGGGGCCTTTATATGAGCAAAATGTGATGGACTTATCCACAAATCCCGGGTTTTGGCACAATTTATGGAAAGATATTGAGCATAAGACCGAGATAATATGAGGGTAGATTCCTCACTACTATAAATTGATTGTAAGTCTTTCTACGGTTTAGGGTTTAGGGGTTAAAAAGGGGGGTATTCCTACTCCCCTTCCTTTTAATTATCAAGGCAATCGAAGCGACCCGCGTCAGGAAATGCCGATCGTCCCGCCAGCCAGACCTTCTATACCGAGTCACCTTATTCAATGGAGTCCGTAGCCAACCCGTTTTTAATCTCTGATATTACCTGCAAAAAACCGCTCGCAGCTGCCAGGCGTCCAAGATCTCAATTCCTGAACAACCATCTATAAAATTCATTTTACCGGAAAAACTTCCTTTTTATCCCCAGGGACAGCCCTCCCGAGCGTCATATCGGGAGGGTTTTTTTATCCCTTCGTCGCTCGCCGCCGGATACCTTTGTAAATCCGGATCGCGCTCATCAGCAGGATGACGAATAACAGCAGGCCCGCCACGCCCCAGACCCAGCTTATCCCCTGTTTGACAACCGCCAGCATGACGATCGCCACCAGGAAGATCGTAGCGACCTCGTTCCAGATCCTCAGCTGGCCGGAGGTGTACCGGAAGATCCCTTTCATTTCCTGCCGGTAGATTGACTGAAGCGTAAAATGATAGCCGTAAAGACCCAGCACGAATCCCATTTTTATCCATAGCCACAGCGGCACGGATCCCATCAAAATCAGCATCCACGGCCCAAAGATAAGGGTGAGGATGGCCGAGGGCCAGGTGATGCCCACCCAAAGCCGCCGGATCATCAGATTGAATTGGGCCCGGAGGACGGTACGCTCCGGTTCCGGCCGTTCGCCCGCTTCCGTATTGTACACGAAGAGCCGGACGATGTAGAACAGCCCGGCGAACCAGGTCACGACAAAAATGATGTGGAGGGCCTTGATATAACTATACATGTGCTGAATATTCGCGGACCCAGTCTGCCAACGCATCGACCCACTGCGGTTCGGCGTTGAGGCAAGGGATCATCGTATAACTCTCGCCGCCTGCCTTCAGGAAGCTTTCCTTCCCGCGAATGGCGATCTCTTCCAGCGTCTCCAGGCAATCGCTGACGAAGGCCGGAGAGATGATGAGCAGTTTCTTTATCCCTTCCTTCGGCATTTCCTCCAGCCGCACATCGGTAAATGGCTCCAGCCAGCCCTTGCCCAACCTCGATTGAAACGAGTTGCTGTATTTCCCTTCCGGAATGCCCAGAAACCGGACGATCTCGCGGGTTGTTGCCAGACACTGGTGCCGGTAGCAGGTCGCATGCGCCGGGGACGGCCTTTCACAGCAGTCCGCGGAGCACAGACAATGCGATCCTGTCGGATCGGTCTTCCTGATATGCCGTGCGGGGACGCCGTGATAGGAGAACAGCACATGGTCATAATCCGCGCCGAGATAGGGGCTAACCTGCGCGGCGAGCGCCCGGATATACCGCGGTTCGTCATAGAAAGGCTTTATAAAGCTCAGGCGGAATTTGTACCGGTTCTTCCGGTGGATGGCCTTCGCATGTTCCACAGCCGTTTCGAAGGACGCCATCGCATAATGCGGGTAGAGCGGGATAGCGATCACTTCCTCCACGTCAGGCATCCGTTGCAACACCCGGTCATATGCTTCCTGCATCGATGGGTTGCCATAACGCATCGCGATCTCAACCGGCGGATCCACCTTTTGTTGCAACGCTTCCTGCAACCGCCGGCTCAGGACGATCAGCGGCGAACCTTCTTTCGTCCAGATGGTCGAATAAGCTTCGGCGGACTTCGCGGCGCGGAACGGGACGATGATGCCGCCGACCAGGATCAACCGGAACAGGTACGGATAATCGATCACCCGTTTGTCCATCAGGAATTCGAGCAGATAGCGGTGTACGTCTTTCGTTGCCGTGGAATCCGGGGAGCCGAGATTCAGTAAGATGATGGCGCGTTTGGCGATAGCTGTCATATGATAAGTGGCAAAGGTAGTGCAACTAACGAAACCGAAAGAAGTCCGGTTTTCCGGCTTGCAATGCGTACGCTCCCGCCCGGAAAGGAGATCGGGACCGGGGCCTTTTTGGGGCCCGTCAGGGACAAATGACATTCCGATGACACAAAAATTCGTCGAATAGGAACTTCCGCGAGTACTTTTGCGTACATAATTCAAGACCAACCAACAAGCTGAAGCGGAAATGGGTACAAGCACCTCTGATATTGCCGGATTTTTTGTAGCGGGGATCAACTATAAAAAAACAGATGCCGGGGTCCGCGGACAATTTGCCATCAGCAACGAACAATACGAAAAGATACTTTCGCTGGCGCCCTCCTTTAATGTTTCGGAACTATTTGTACTGTCCACCTGCAACCGAACCGAGATCTATGGTTTCGCAGACAATTCGGCCCACCTCGCCGCCCTGCTCTGCACCCAGACGACCGGCGATCTCGCCGCATTTATGGAAGCCGCGTATATCCGGAGAGGTGAGTCCGCGATCCAACACCTGTTCGAGGTAGCCGCGGGGCTGGACTCGCAGATCCTCGGCGACTATGAGATCGTCGGCCAGCTCAAGAACGCCGTCAAATTCTCGCGTGACCGCAAATACATTGGTCCGTTTTCGGAACGGCTGGTGAATTCCGTGCTTCAGGCATCGAAGGCGATCAAGAATCAGACAGCGCTTAGCGGCGGCACTGTATCGGTTTCCTTTGCCGCCATCCAATACATCAGGGAGCGTTTCGCCAACCCCGCGGACCGCGAGATCCTGGTCATCGGGACGGGCAAGATCGGGCGCAATACATGCCGGAACCTGGTCGATTATCTGGACACGCGCAACCTGACACTGATCAACCGTACCGAATCCAAGGCCGCGGAACTGGCCGCCGAAATGGGCGTCAGACACGCGCCCGCCGGCTCGATAGAGGCTTGCGTGAAAGCCGCTGACATCATCCTGGTGGCTACCAATGCCGAACAGCCCACGCTGTTGAAGAGCTGGCTCGAAGGAGCCGGCGAAAAGATGATCATCGATCTTTCCATACCCTGCAACGTCGAAGCATCCGCCGCGGGCTTGGCCGGGATCACGTTGATCAACGTAGACGAGCTTTCCAAGATAAAGGACGAAACGCTGCAGAAAAGAGAAGCGGAAATCCCCATGGCAAGGGTCATCATCGCCGAACACCTCACCGAATGGATGGACTGGTACAAGATGCGGAAACATGTCCCGGTCCTGAAAGCCGTCAAGACCAAACTGAAAGAATTGCATACTTGTCCGGTGTTCAGCAGGCTACAGGGCGAGCCGCTCCCGACCAACGATCATACCGACGAACAGATCCAGCGGGTCATCAACGGCATGGCCTCCAAGATGCGTCAGCACAACCAGGGAGGCTGTCATTTTATCGAGGCGATCAACGAGTATATCGCCACCACGAACTAATTCCATGCAGACCCCCATCAGGATAGGCACCCGAGAGAGCCAGCTCGCTGTCTGGCAGGCCAGCCAGGTACTTGAGTTACTGGAAAGGCAAGGCATTGCAGCGGAACTCGTGCCGATCCGCAGCGAAGGCGATATCGATCTCAGGACGCCCTTGTACGAAATGAACGTGCAGGGCATCTTCACCCGCAGCCTCGACATCGCGCTGCTCAACCGGCAGATCGACCTCGCTGTGCATTCCATGAAGGACGTGCCCACCCAGATGGCGTCGGGCATCCGGCAGGCGGCAGTCCTGAAACGCGGACCAGTACGCGATTTGCTCGTTTATAAGAGCAATCCTGATTTTCTGCAGGACAAGCATTCAGTTGCCCGTATCGCCACGAGCAGTATCCGGCGAAAAGCGCAATGGCTGCACCGCTTTCCCGCCCATGAGGTCCACAACCTCCGGGGAAACGTGAACACACGGCTGCGCAAGCTGTCTGAGGAGTCCTGGGATGCCGCGATCTTTGCACAGGCCGGGTTGGAACGGATCGGGCTGCGGCCGGAGAAAAGCATCGTCCTGGAATGGATGCTACCCGCGCCGGCGCAGGGCGCGATCCTCGTGGCCTGCCGGGAAGCCGATGAGGAAAGCTGGAACGCCTGCCAGCAAATGAACGACCCTGACACCGCGCTTTGCACGAAGCTCGAACGGGATTTTCTCCGGACCTTGCTTGGCGGTTGCAGCACGCCCATCAGCGCGCTCGCGGAGATCGAAGCAGGCGACGTTTATTTCAGCGGGCAGTTGTTGTCGACCGACGGCGTGCATAACCTGACCATTGAAAAGATCCTTCCGGTGGAGATCGCCGGGGAGATCGGAAAAACGGCCGCGGCCGAGTTGCTCGAGCGCGGAGGCAGCGAAATTACGGAGAGCCTGCGCGCCGAACGGTCATGACAAGCGATCCGATATATTTGCTGTCGACCGCCATCGTATCCCCGGACGTGCCGCCGCTTACCGGGCGCGTCGTCCTGGAACAAAAGGCGTTCATTTCCGTGGAGCTGCTTCCGGCGGGGGCGTTCCCCTTCAGCCCGGAACAGGCGCGTGTCGTGGTATTCACGAGCACCCATGCGGTGGAGGCCGTAGGCGGCGGGCTTGCGGTTGGCGGCGGGCTTGCGGTTGGCGGCGGGCTTGCACCGGGCGCGCAACGTGCCGTGGGCGGCCACCCTGCACCGGGCGGCCAGCAACCCGGCTGCCGCATATATTGCACCGGCGGGGCGACCGCGGATTGGGTGGCGGAAACCTTTGGCGCCGGTACGATCGCCGGGACCGCGGACTCAGCCCGCGCACTGGCTGCGGTCATCATAGCGAAAGAGCATCCGCAACCGGTCTGTTTCTTTTGCGGTGACCGAAGCCGCGAAGAACTGCCGGCCGAATTGAAAAAAGCCGGCTTTACCGTGCTGGAAAGGATCGTGTACAGGACCCTGCTGACGCCGCAGAAGACCGACAGGAGTTACCGGGGGATCGCGTTCTTCAGCCCGAGCGGCGTGGAAAGTTACTTTGCGGTGAACCACGCGGGAGACGCGGTGCTCTTTGCGATCGGCGCGAGCACGGCTGAGGCGATCCTGGCGCGATGCGAAAATCCGGTGGTCGTCGGGGACAGCCCCGGCAAATCGCTCCTGATAAAAAAAATGATCGGGTATTTTGACCATGGAAAAAAATAAAAAGACACAACTTCGAAACGACCTGGTCCTGCGGGTGCTCCGCGGAGAACAGACCGACCGCGTGCCGGTGTGGATGATGCGGCAGGCAGGCCGCTATTTGCCTGACTACGTAAAGCTGCGCAACCGGTATTCCTTTTTCGAGCGTTGCCGAACGCCGGAACTGGCCGCTGAGATCACCATCCAGCCGGTCGAACAGATCGGGGTCGACGCCGCCATCATCTTCTCGGATATCCTCGTCGTACCCCAGGCCATGGGGATGGAAGTGCAGCTCGTGGAATCCAAAGGCCCCTGGTTGCCCGAGCCGATCCGTCAGGCCGCAGATATAGAGCGGCTGCTCGTCCCCGATGTGGAAGAAGGACTCGGGTATGTCTTCGAGGCCCTGCGGCTTACCAAATCTTATCTGGGCGGCGCAGTGCCGCTGATCGGATTCGCGGGCGCGCCGTGGACCCTCCTTTGCTACATGGTGCAGGGCCAGGGATCCAAGACTTTTGACGGTGCAAAGGCCTTTTGTTATACCCAGCCGCACGCAGCGCACCGGCTCTTGCAGCTTATAACGGATACCACGATCGCCTACCTGAAAGGTCAGGCAAGGGCAGGCGCGGATCTCGTCCAGATCTTCGACAGCTGGGGCGGGCTCCTGAGCCCGGAGGACTTTGAGACCTGGTCGCTGCGCTACATCCGGCAGATCGTCGCCGCGCTGAAAGACATGGTGCCGGTGATCGTGTTTGCAAAGGGCGCGTGGCATTCGCTCGGCGAGATGGCGGCAACCGGCGCCCAGGGCCTGGGCATCGACTGGTGTATCCGGCCGCAGATGGCCAGGCAGCTGGCGGGAGATCAGGTAGCGCTGCAGGGAAACTTCGACCCGGCCAAACTCCTTTCACCCATCCCAGTGATCGTCCGGGAGGTCGGCGCCATGCTCGATGCCTTCAGCGGCCATCCCCATATCGCCAATCTCGGCCACGGCATCCTGCCGGACGTGCCCGTCGACCACGCGAAAGCCTTCGTAGAAGCGGTAAAAAATCATAAGCGATCAAATGAGCGAAACCCAGAAAGCATATAAGACCGCTACACGGGATTTCAGGGACCGCTGGGCCGGTTATATCCACGGGTTGCAAGACCGGATCTGCGCGGCGGTCGAGTCACTCGACGGCGGCGTGAAATTCCTGACTGACGAGTGGGAGCGCGAGGGCGGCGGCGGGGGAAGGACGAAGGTGATCTCCGGCGGACCCGTGATCGAAAAGGGAGGCGTGAACACTTCCGTCGTCTGGGGGGCGGTAACTGACGCCATGCGCAGCCAGTTGAAGGTGGAAGGCAGAAAATGGTTTGTCGCCGGTCTCTCGCTGGTGATCCATCCCCGAAATCCCTACGTGCCGACGGTCCACGCCAACTGGCGCTATTTTGAACTGTATGATGAAGACGGCTTCGTCACCGACCGGTGGTTCGGCGGCGGCTCCGATCTCACCCCTTATTATTTGTTTGCGGAAGATGCGCGGCATTTCCACCGGACTTTCCGCGATGCCATGGCGCCGTTCGGGGCGGACCTTTATCCGCGCTTCAAACGTGCGTGTGATGAATATTTTGTAAACCGGCACCGCGGCGAAGAAATGCGCGGCGTCGGCGGCGTCTTCTATGACCATTTGCGACCGTCGGTCGAAGCGGAAGCGGAAACCCTGTTCGACTTCCAGCGGGCCGGCGGGGATAATTTTCTGACGGCCTGGATGCCCGTTGCGCAGCGGCGGAAGGACCAGCCATTTGGCGCAAGGGAGCTGGAGTGGCAGGAGATCCGGCGCGGACGCTATGTGGAATTCAATTTGCTGCATGACCGCGGCACCTTGTTCGGGCTGAAGACCGCGGGCCGGACCGAGAGCATCCTGATGAGCCTGCCGCCCCGAGCCAGGTGGGCGTATGATCATCATCCCGCGCCTGGCAGTCCGGAAGCGGAATTGCTCGACGCCTGCCTGCATCCGCGGGACTGGGCGAATGAAGTATGACAATTTTAAAACACTTAATTACGTATGTATCTCCAACGACGCAATCGCATCCTGCGGCAAAGCCCGGCCATCCGGAATATGGTGGCGGAAACGCAGCTCGGCCCCAACGATCTTATCGTACCCCTGTTCATCGACGAAGGAAAGGGTGTACGAACGGAGATCGCCTCCATGCCCGGGTACTTCCGGCAAAGCCTTGACGGCACACTGAGGGAGGTAAAAGAATTGTACGCCCTCGGCATCAAATCGGTATTGTTGTTCGTAAAGGCCGGCGACGACCTGAAAGACAACACGGGTAAAGAGGCATGGAATCCCGATGGGCTGATGCAGCGCAGCGTCCGGGCGATCAAGGACGCCGTTCCGGAAATCGTTGTGATGACCGATGTCGCGCTGGATCCCTATTCCTCCTATGGCCATGACGGCATCGTGGAAGACGGGGAGATCGTCAACGATCCGACCGTTGAAGCGCTGGTCAAAATGAGCCTGAGCCACGCCAGGGCGGGTGCGGACTTTGTGGCGCCCAGCGATATGATGGACGGGCGCATCGGCGCGATAAGGCATGCCTTCGAGGAGAACGGCCACACCCGGACGGGGATCATGGCTTACAGCGCCAAGTATGCATCCTGCTTCTACGGGCCTTTCCGCGATGCGCTCGATTCCGCCCCGGGATTCGGTGACAAGAAGACCTACCAGATGGATCCCGCGAACCGCATCGAGGCGGTGCGCGAGGCCCTGATGGACGTGGAGGAAGGCGCGGATATCGTGATGGTCAAACCCGCCCTGCCCTATCTCGATATCATTCGCGAAGTCAAAAATGCGGTGCGGGTGCCGGTAAGCGCTTACAATATCAGCGGCGAATACGCGATGATCAAAGCCGCCGCAAAGATGGGTTGGATCGACGAAGCGAAAGCGATCATCGAGACCCTGACCTCGATCAAACGGGCCGGCGCGGACCTGATCGCCACCTATTTTGCAAAGGACGCAGTAAAGCTGCTCAACCAATAATCATGTTACATACCCGAAGCAAGGAACTTTTCGAGCGGGCCCGGCAAAGCATCCCCGGCGGCGTCAACTCGCCCGTCCGCGCTTTCAAGAGTGTCGGCGGGACGCCCGTCTTCATCCAGCGCGCGGAAGGCGCTTACCTGTACGATGTGGATGGTAACCGGTACATCGACTATATCGCCTCCTGGGGGCCGATGATCCTCGGGCATGCCTGGAGACCCGTCGTGGAAGCGATCCGGAAATACGCAGCGTATTCAACCTCCTTCGGCGCGCCGACCGAACTGGAGGTGGAGATGGCCGAGCTGATCCGCAGCATGGCGCCGAACGTGGATCTGGTGCGGATGGTGAGCAGCGGGACGGAAGCTTGTATGAGCGCGATCCGGCTTGCGCGGGGATATACGAATCGGAATAAATTTATCAAGTTCGAAGGCCATTATCACGGACATGCCGATCCCTTCCTGGTAAAGGCGGGCAGCGGCGTTGCCACCTTCAATATCCAGACCGTGCCCGGCGTAACGGCCGGCGTGGCGCAGGATACGCTAACCGCGGCATACAACGACCTGGAGGCCGTGCAGCGGTTGGTGGCGGAACATCGCGGGGAGGTGGCTGCCATCATCGTCGAACCGGTCGCGGGCAATATGGGTTGCATACTCCCGAAACCTGGATTCCTGGAAGGGCTTCGGTCGCTCTGCGACGCCGAAAGTATCGTGCTGATCTTCGACGAAGTAATGACGGGTTTCAGGCTGGCGCCGGGCGGCGCGCAGGAGCGCCTGGGCATCCGCGCGGACCTGCTGACCTTTGGAAAAGTGATCGGCGGCGGAATGCCGGTTGGCGCGTTTGGCGGCCGAAAAGAGATCATGGAACATATCGCCCCGCTCGGGAATGTTTACCAGGCGGGGACGCTGAGCGGCAATCCGATCGCCATGATCGCGGGGTTCACGCTGCTTACGGAGCTGACGGGCAACCGGGGGATCTATCGGGAGCTGGAGGAAAAGACGCTCTATCTGCGCAAAGGGCTGGAACGTGTCTTCGATGACTGGGGGCAGCCTTACCGCATCAACCAGCTGGGGTCGATGATCAGCGTCCATTTCAGCGACCATCCGGTAGTGGACTTCGCGACGGCCGCGGGCGCGCGGAACGAGCGATTCAAAGTCTTTTTTCACGCAATGCTGCGGCGCGGGGTGTACTTGCCGCCATCCGCCTTTGAGAGCTGGTTCCTGAACAACGCGCTGCAACAGGAGGACCTGGACGCGACGATCGCGGCGGCGGAGGAAAGCCTTCGGGAGCTTTAATGCAGAAGCAATTCGCAGGGTTTCAGGCCCGTGTGTTTCTTGAACGCGGTGGAGAAATGCGAGATCGAGGAATAACCCAGCATGACGGAGACCTCGGTCACGCTCAGACCTTTTTCGTACAGCAGGTACCGGGCATGTTCCATCCGCTGGCCCTGGTAGAAATCGAAAATGGTGGTACCGAACATTTCCTTGAATCCTTTTTTCAGGTAGCATTCGTTGATCGCTACCTTCCGGCTGAGGGCCTTGATCGTCAGGGGTTCCCCGATCTGGTTCAGCAGGATCTCCCGCGCCCGGACGATCTTTTCACGGTCGGCTTCATTGGCCAGGAATTTACACTGGAACCCCTCCACGTCCTTTTCGCCGACCATGCACTCCAGGCTGTATAACAGCAGCATCTGGCTTTGGGCGTTCACGAAGATATTCTCCAGGCTTCCGGTATAGGAATGGTTGAGAAGTGCTTCCAGCACTATCCGTGTCCGGCCGCAGAGGGAGAGCGTCTTCGAAAAGGAGCTTTTATGAGTGAATTGCAGGAGGTCTTCGCTCACGCTCGTCTCGGCTTTCTTCGACCGGATGAACTGCGACAGGTGCACGGCCTGGAACCGGAAATTCAGGACGTCCACCGTATCGATCCGCTCATTGCACCCGGGAGTCGCCTGAAGCTGGCAGGCGTCGCATTCAACGTCCCGTTTCCGGCACCAGGTGTTGCCGGCGATGCAAAACCGAAGTTCGAGATACTGCTCCGGGTCCGATCCTTTCCGGGAGGGCGTGTTATAATAGACCAGCATGCCCGTGTCGTCGAGGTTCCATTGGAGGTGCCGCCGGTACCTGCGGATCGAATACTGGACCGACCCCGGGATCTGCCGGTCCCTTTCGGCGAGCAGCTTCAGGTCGTCCTGCAGGACAGGTTGCCGGTAGGCCATCGCAAGGATGTCGGGTGCCTGGAACATCCCGCAAATTTACATCGAAAATGATGAATGTATGTCACCGGATTGCAAGAAAAAATAGGTTCGTTTTAAGGCTGGTTTACATGCAAAAAGCCTTATTTTTCGTACATTTGCAAGCCTTTATTAATTTATTGTTAACTACACTATTCCAGTCAATAAAATGAGTGAATCAATACAGGAAGTTGTGGTGCCTGCGACCAACGGTTATGGAGCGGATAGCATTCAGGTCTTGGAGGGTCTTGAGGCGGTCCGCAAGCGCCCGGCCATGTATATCGGCGATATCAGCAAAAAGGGACTTCACCACCTCGTCTATGAGGTAGTGGACAACTCAATCGACGAAGCGCTGGCCGGCTACTGCAAGAACATCCTGGTGATCATCCATGAGGACAACTCGGTAGAAGTGATCGATGACGGCCGCGGCATTCCGACCGGGATCAACAGCAAGGAAAAAAAGAGCGCGCTCGAGCTTGTCATGACCGTCCTGCACGCGGGGGGCAAATTCGACAAAAATACGTACAAGGTGTCGGGCGGGTTGCACGGGGTCGGCGTAAGCTGCGTAAATGCACTCAGTTCGGACCTGCACGTCACCGTATACCGGGATGGGAAGATCTTTGAGCAGGGCTACAAGATCGGGGTCCCGCAATATTCCGTCCGCGAGATCGGCGCCAGCGACAAGACCGGCACGACGGTCCGGTTCTGGCCCGACGCGACAATTTTTACCGAGACGGTTTTCGATAAAGATATCCTCGAGGGCCGACTGCGGGAACTCGCATTCCTCAACCGGGGCATCAGCATCACTTTGACCGACCTCCGCGAAAAGGAAGAAAACGGCGACGCATACAGCAAGACCTTTTTCAGCCAGGGCGGGATCGTGGAGTTCGTCGAGATGCTCGACAAGAACGCCAGCCGTCTGCCGCTGCTCCCGAAGATCATTTATGTCGAGGGCCGGGACGAAACAACGAATGTGGCGGTGGAAGTAGCGCTGATCTACAACGACGGGTTCAGCGAACATATCTACTCCTATGTCAACAATATCAACACCATCGAGGGCGGTACGCACGTCGCCGGTTTCCGGCGCGCGCTGACGCGGGTTTTCAAGTCCTATGGGGACCGCGAAGGCCTGTTTGAAAAAGCCAGGGTCGAGATCGAAGGCGACGATTTCCGCGAGGGACTTAGCACCATCATTTCCGTAAAGGTCCCCGAGCCACAGTTCGAGGGCCAGACCAAGACCAAGCTCGGCAACAGCGAGGTCAGCGGTGTCGTCGATTCCACCGTCAGCAGGGCGCTGGACGCCTATCTGGAGGAAAATCCGCGGGAGGCCAAGAACATCATCAATAAGGTCATCCTCGCCGCGCAGGCCCGCGCCGCGGCGAAAAAGGCGCGGGAACTGGTACAACGCAAGTCCGTATTGAGCGGGGGCGGTCTGCCCGGCAAGCTGGCCGATTGCTCCGACCGCGACCCGAACCGGTGCGAGCTCTTCCTCGTCGAAGGCGACTCGGCCGGCGGGACCGCCAAACAGGGCCGGGACCGCAGCTTCCAGGCGATCCTGCCGCTCCGCGGGAAGATCCTCAATGTCGAAAAAGCCATGGAGCATAAGATCTACGAGAACGAGGAGATCAGGAACATGTATACCGCCCTTGGCGTCACTGTCGGTACGCCGGAGGATCCGAAGGGCCTGAACCTGGCTAAACTCCGGTATCACAAGCTCATCATCATGACCGATGCCGATGTGGACGGCAGCCATATCGCTACCCTGATCCTGACCTTTATTTACCGGTATATGAAAGAGATGGTCGAGCAGGGCTATGTCTATATCGCGCAGCCACCGCTTTATCTCGTCAAGAAAGGCAAGGAGCAATCCTACGCGTGGAATGAGGAGCAGCGGCGCGGCTGGGTCGAGAAGCTTGGCGGCGGCAAAGAGGACAGCGTGACCGTTCAGCGGTACAAAGGCCTCGGCGAAATGAATTCGGACCAGCTTTGGGACACGACGATGAATCCGGAAAGCCGGACGTTAAAGCAGGTAACCATTGAAAGCGCCGCCGAAGCGGATCGCATCTTCAGCATGCTGATGGGGGACGAGGTAGCTCCGCGGCGTGATTTTATAGAGTCCCACGCGAAATACGCCAAGCTCGACGTGTAGCCGACGGACCGGCCCTCAGACCCCCGCAGTGGAAAGATTTTCCTGCCAAATGGTTCAAAATCGGTAACTTACAATATTTACTACTAACCAGATTAAATCGGCAAACTATGTCAAGTGTAACACTCACCGCGTACAATGTAAAGACGAAAGAGAAGAATGTGCCCATCCAGGATGCCGTAATCACAAAGACGGCAAAAGGCGCCTACATGGCCCAGGGGCATGACGGCAAAGGCAATAAACTGACTACCTTGCTGGGTGAAGAAAAGGCGCTTGCGGCCATCAAGGACGGTGTGGCCAAAAAAGGATGGTAGTCTAGCGCCCGATCAGGAAACGCGCACCTACCCGGACCGAAAATCCGGTACTTAAGCTGGTAAAAACTCATATCCGCGATCATTCTGCTCCTACTCGTTTTGAGCACCACCCCCCTGGTCCGGAATATTGAATACCATTTTCTGATGGGAATAGGTTAGGTCCAGTACTTGCGGAAAGACTACTTCCAGCTGCCATCGATGATTGAGGGCATATGCCACTCCCGGGGCGAAGCTCAATTCCGCCGAGGTAGTTCGCTCGTCCTGACGGTAACCGACGCTTTGATCCTGGGTCAGGTCATTATAGCCAAATGCCAGTTCGGTTGCGCCAAAGAAGCAAGAGCCCGAACCCAGGAATTTATATTGCCGCAGGAAAACGCCTGCCTGATAATTGTTATCCTTGTACCCATTTTCGACCGGTCGGCTTTCGTATCCCAGCCCCAAATCGAGACCAAGTACAAAATTGTTCCGAACAGCCAGGCCAATGGATGGATCGACATAAAACACGTTTTCCTGGTACTTGGGCGGCGCGCCCGAACTTGAGTGGGCCGAGTACGTACTCAGCGAAATATCGCCGCCAAGAAGAATCGTACCCTTGTCGATCTGGGCTTGCGAAAAAAATGCGATCAGCAAAAAGGAGAATAGAAGCGGGATCTTTTTCATAACAAAGAATGGTTAACTGAATTCATAGGCTAAAGATGGAACGACTTACCCGATTTTGCAAGCACGCCGGCTCACTTTAATTGAATTTTAAGTCTTGCACGCGCGACTCGCGCTCACATTTTCGCTGCTCCGGCGCGTCCTTACTCGCCATCGATCCTGTCCGCGCCGAAATAGCGCTGCAGCGGCTCCGGCAGGGCGATATGGTCCGCCTGCTGATTATTCTCCAGCAAACAGGCGAGGATGCGCGGCAATGCGAGCGAGCTGCCGTTGAGAGAGTGGACGAGCTGGGTTTTCCCCGCGCTGTCCTTGAAGCGGATCTTCATCCGGTTGGTCTGGTAGGCCTCGAAATTGCTGACCGAGCTCACTTCCAGCCATTTCTCCTGGGCAGCGCTGTAGACCTCGAAATCGTAGGTCATGGCCGAGGTGAAACCCATATCGCCGCCGCATAGCCGAAGAATACGGTACGGCAGGTCGAGCGACTGCAGCAGGTTTTCGACATGATTGACCATTTCTTCCAGCACATCATAGCTTGTCGCCGGATGCACCAGCTGGACGATCTCGACCTTGTCGAACTGGTGCAGGCGGTTGAGCCCCCGGACGTCCTTTCCATAGCTGCCGGCCTCGCGGCGGAAGCAGGGTGTATACGCCGTCATGCGTACCGGCAGTTGTGCTTCCCTGAGGATCTCGTCGCGGTAGACATTCGTGACCGGCACCTCGGCGGTCGGTATGAGGTACAGGTTGTCTTCGTTGACATAATACATCTGGCCCTCTTTGTCCGGGAGTTGGCCGGTCCCGCGGGCCGAAGCCTCGTTGACCATGATGGGGGGCTGATACTCCGCGTAGCCTGCGGCAGTGTTGTAGTCGAGGAAATACTGGATCATGGCGCGCTGCAGCCGCGCACCCTTCCGGATATAGACGGGGAAGCCGCTTCCCGTGATCTTGTTCCCCAATTCGAAGTCGATGAGATTGTACTTTTTGGCGAGGTCCCAGTGCGGCAAAGCGCCTGCAGGAAGCGACGCGCGGCGGCCACCCATCCGGATCGTCAGGTTGTCTTCCGGTGTCCGGCCCTTTGGGACGGCGGCTGCGGGAAGGTTGGGAATTTTGAGCAGTGCAGCGGTCAATTCCTCTTCAACCGTGGCAAGCTGTTGCGCAAGGGGGCCCAAGCCCGCCTTCAAAGCCGCGACTTCCGCCTTCTTTTCATCCGCTTCCTGCCGGCTGCCTTTCGCCATCAGCCCGCCGATCTCCCTGGACAGCGCGTTGACCCTTGATTGTGCGGTGTCCGTCTCCAGTTGAAGCTTCTTCCGCCTGTCGTCCAGCGAGACGATGGTATCGATCATCCCGGTGTCGCCAAAATTCCTGACGGCCAGTCTTTCCTTTACAAAGTCCACGTGCTGGCGGATGAAAGCCACCTGTAACATGCGCTGAATTTTGCGCAAAGATAACATGCGGCAATGCGCAGTCAAAAAATATCGCGCATTTACCGCATTCCTCTAATGTTTGTCCTGACGGACGTGCCGGGCCCGCCGGCACCATGCGGCAAATGCGCAGTCAAAAAATATCGCGCATTTACCTCGTACCCCTTCCTCGCGCCCGCCACCGGTTGGGGGCCGCCCGAAAAAGGCGTATATTGGTTTCAAAACCCCCATTATGTTAGACCCCTCCATGATCACGACCAGCGTCGATCTCCCCGGCTTTCGCGTCGTCCGCAATCTCGGCGTGGTGCGCGGCATCACCGTACGTTCCCGCAGCGTGCTCGGCAATATCGCAGGCGGCCTCCAGACTTTATTCGGCGGCCAGATCTCCATCTACATCGACCTCTGCGAAAAGACAAGGGAAGAGGCCTTCCAGTATATGATGCAGCACGCGGCGGAGCGCGGGGCGAATGCGGTGCTGAACATGCGGTACGACGCCAATGAAGTGATGAATGGGGTGACCGAGGTGCTCGCTTACGGCACGGCGGTGGAAGTGGCCAGGGAAGCATAGGGCTTCCTGCGGCGACGACGCAGGCGAGACGTGATTTCGTATCTTTGCGCCATGCAAAAAGCGCAAGACGATCTGCAGTCCCGGTGGTGGCAACTGGAGAGCCGGCTGGTGGAGCGGTTCGGCAAAAAGCCCGATATGGAGACCATTTTGTTCCTGATCGGCATCCAGGAGTTTGGCGACGTCCGGAAAAAATTCACCAAGGAGGAGAAGCAGGATTTGATGCATGTCGCGGTCTGTTCCCTTTTCCGGCAGAGCGGCTATTATGAGCTCGAGGGATTGGATAAAGATGGCTGGCCGCATTTTCGCCAGTTGAAGGCGCTCCCCGAGATGGGTCTCGCGGAGCAGGAGAATTTCCTGAAGGATCATATCCTGCTCTACTTTGAAAATTCGGAGACCGGCGATGAATTGGATAATCTATGATAAAAAGACGGTGGCCCGCGGCTCCCTTGCCGGCGGTAACGCGGCCGGCAGCGCTCGTCGGACTGGCATCTCTTACACTACTGGCGGCCATCGCGGGTTGCAACCCGCGGCTTGCAGGCGGGCTACGGAGAAACGACCTGCACAAGGACGTCGCCATCATCACTACGAGGGGTACGATCGTCGTCAGGCTTTCCGACTCGACGCCCCTGCACCGGGACAATTTCCTCAAACTGGCCAGGAGCGGTTACTACGATAGCCTGATGTTTCACCGAGTGATCCGCAATTTCATGATCCAGAGCGGGGATCCCGACAGCAGGGAGGGCCAACCCGGCAAGCCTATGAGCCAGGGCGGCAGCGGCGGCCCGGGCTATACCATTCCGGCGGAGTTCCGCGCGACGCTTTTTAACAAGCGGGGAGCGCTCGCTGCTGCGAGGATGGGGGATGATGTGAATCCGGCCAGGGCAAGCAGCGGCAGCCAGTTCTATATCGTACAAGGCAGGAAATTCACGGATGCGGGGCTGGATTCGGTCGAGCGGTTCCGGTTGCATGGCCGGAAAATCCCGGAGGACCAGCGTGCAGTCTATCGGCAATTCGGCGGCGCGCCCCACCTTGACCAGGCGTATACGGTCTTTGGCGAGGTGGTGAGCGGAATGGATGTCGTGGACTCGATCGCGGCTGTGAAGACCAGCGGTGCGCCGCTGGACCGTCCGTTGGAGGACGTCAGGATCGTCAAAATGAAGCTCGTCCGGCGCAAATGAGGCGCCTCCGCCAGGCCCGACGGGCGGGTGCCGCGCCCTTTTTTGGTAGATCGGCGCCTTTTTGTAATCTTGCAGCACAAAATTTCTCTCATGAATTTCCCTGACAGCTTACGTTACACCAAAGACCATGAATGGATCCGGTTGGAAAAGAACAATGAAGCGGTGATCGGCATTACCGAATTCGCGCAAAAGGAATTGGGCGATATCGTATACGTCGAAGTCGAGACGGTCGGGAAATCCCTGGCCGCCGAGACCGTATTCGGGACCGTCGAAGCGGTTAAAACCGTTTCAGACCTCTATCTCCCGGTGGCTGGCACGATCCTGGAGCTCAACCCGGCCCTGGCATCGGCGCCGGACCTCGTCAATTCCGATCCTTACGGCAAAGGCTGGATGGTCCGGATGACGGTGAAGGACGCTGCGGACATCGACAAGCTGATGGACGCGGCCGCCTATGCGAACATCGTACACTGATGGCAATGCCTTCGACCTATACGGAACAAGAATTGGTACGTGCGTTAAAGGATCGGAATGATCAGGCATTTTCATTCCTCTACGACCACTACGCAGGCGCGTTGTACAGCATTATCCGTCAGATCGTCAGTGATAACGCCGGGTTGGCGAACGACGTCCTGCAGGAGGTGTTTATCAATGTCTGGCGGAAGATCGGATCGTATGACCAGACAAAGGGGCGGCTGTTCACCTGGATGTTGAACATCGCCCGGAATGCCGCCATCGACATGCTCCGGTCAAAGGGCTATCAGAACGCTCAAAAAAACCAGGAATTCCCCGACACCGTATATAAGGGTGCTTCCGGCCAGACCGTGCAACCGAATGTCGACCATATCGGCTTGAGGAAGGTGTTGGAAAAGCTGAAGCCGGAACACAGGGTGCTCGTGGACCTGGCGTATTTCAAAGGCTATACGCACGAGGAGATTGCGCAGATAACCTCGATCCCGCTGGGGACCGTCAAGACCCGGATCCGGAACGCGTTAATTCAATTAAGAGAACACCTACAGTGAATATAAAGGACTATATCGCAAGCGGGATCGTTGAAAGCTACGTGATGGGTCTGGCCACGGAAGCGGAACGCTCCGAGTTCGAGCAGTTATGCACCCGGTATCCCGAGTTGGTAGCGGAGCGGAGGCAGTTCGAGGAAAGTCTCGAGTCACATGCGACCCGGCACGCGGAGGCGCCACCGGATGAGGTCAGGGCGAAGATCTTCGCGGCGCTTGCGGGGATGAAGCCGGAAGCATTGTCTTCGGATTCGCCGAACCGCGCAGCCTCAGCCTCCATGGAGAACCGGAACTTCCGCGGCAGCCTCGCATGGCTGCGTACCGTGGCCGCGGCCGCGGTTATCCTGCTGGTTGTGATGGTGGTGCTGTATATCCGGCAGAGCAGGCAAAATGCCGATCTGGCGAACGAAAACAGCAGGCTGAAGGAAACGGTCGACACGAATCAGCGGCTCATCGAAAAGATCCGGCAGGAAACGGCGGTCGTCAGCAATCCGAACAGTATTGTGGTCAATATGACGGGAACGAAGATTGCGCCGCAATCCAGGGCGAATGTGTATTGGGATTCCACCAGCAGCAGCGTTTACCTGGTCGTGAAGAATATGCCGAGGCTCCCGTCCGATCGCCAATACCAATTGTGGGCGTTGATCGATAAAGGACAAAAGGATCTCGGCGTTTTCGACGGGACGGATTCCGCCGGCGCCAATGTCATCCTGAAAATGAATGACACCAAACGGGCGCAAGCCTTCGCGATCACGATCGAAAAGAAAGGCGGTAGTCCGCACCCCACGCTGGATTCGCTGCAATCGGTCGGGAAGACCGAACTCACACAATAGAGATGGCCAAACTTGTCGCATTCCTCCGGAAGTATTTTTCATCGCTCTATGTCCCCGTGTTGTGGACGATCATCGTAGCGACTTTGTGTTGCCTGCCCGGCTCCATGCTTCCCAGCGAGTCGCATTTCAGTATTCCCGGATTCGACAAATTTGTACACGTCTGCTTTTTTGGCGGCTTCGTTTTTTTTTGGAATTTGTATGAGTCCCGCAAGATCGCGGATGCCGCGCGGCTGCTCCGAATATTTTTTCTGTTCTATGTCCTGGGAAATGTGTTCGGGATCTCGATCGAATACATTCAGAAATATTGGATTCCTGGGCGCGACTACGATCTCGCGGATATTATCGCGGATATGATCGGTGCGGGACTTGCGTATGGACTAAGCACCTTGTGGTTGCTTCCAACTACAGGTTAACTACTACATTTACATAAAAATAAACCCCTGTAGAAACAGGGGTCGTAACCAAAACTAACTGCTTATGAGAAAATTGACTGCTTTATGTGAGTCAAATAGAAAAGACTTTTTTTGAACGATTTCAATACCAATAACGCAAATCAGGTGCCAATATTATCTCGCTACTTCAAAGTTACGTTCCAAATCCCGCCTTCGATTTCAAGTGCCGGACTAATAACATTTATTTAGCATTGCCCCTTTTAAATTAAACAAATTCCGGCTATGTAGCAAATTTTACCACATTTATTTAAAGAACTCACACTATAATAGACAATATAGAAAACGGAAAGTTTAAGGAATCGGCGTTAAAAAAGTCTAAAATGCGCCGCCGGCCTGCTCTAATGGGGTGAAAATCACCCAAACCCTTAATTCTGCCGGGCCATTTTTTCCGCATTTTCAGCAAACTGAAGCGCGTCAAGGAATTCCTGGATCGCTCCGTTCATGACGTCGGCCAGGTTGTAGACGGTAAGGCCGATCCGATGATCGGTCACCCGGCCCTGGGGATAGTTGTACGTCCGGATCTTGGCACTCCGGTCGCCGGTGCTGACCAGGCTTTTGCGGTGCCGGGCGATTTCCTCCTCCTGTTTCCGGACCTGATCCTCATAGAGTTTTGTCCGCAGCATCTGCATGGCCTTCTCACGGTTGCCAAGCTGACTCCGTTCGGTTTGACAGACGACGGTAACGCCCGTCGGGATATGTGTGAGGAACACTTTGGTTTCCACCTTGTTGACGTTCTGGCCGCCGGCGCCGCCGCTCCTGGCCGTCTCCATTTTGACGTCACTTTCCTTTAGTTCGAAGTCCACCTCCTCCGCCTCCGGCATGACCGCGACGGTTGCGGCGCTGGTATGGACACGGCCGCTGGTCTCCGTATCCGGAACGCGCTGGACCCGGTGGACACCGCTTTCGAACTTCAGAATGCCATACACGTCATCCCCCACGACCTCCACCTGGACTTCCTTGTAGCCGCCGACCGTCCCCTCGCTTTCGCTCAGAATGGCCGTTTTCCAACCGCGGCGTTCGCAATACCGGATATACATCCGGAGCAGGTCACCGGCGAAAAGGCTCGCCTCGTCACCTCCGGTCCCCGCGCGGATTTCGAGGATGGCGTTCTTCTCGTCCTGGGGGTCCTTGGGGATCAGCAGCTGGCGGATTTGGGCTTCGAGGAGTTCTTTCTTTTCTTCCAGGCCCGGGGCTTCCGCCTTGGCCAGTTCCCGGAGCTCTGCGTCGTCTTCCTTGAGCGCCTCCTTGTTGAATTCGATGTTGTCGAGAAGGGCCTTGTACGCTTCATAGGCCCTGACGATCTTTTCGACGCTGCGGTATTCCTTGCTCATGGCGCTGAACTTCCGGTTGTCGCTGACGATTTCCGGATTGCTGAGGGCTACGCCCAGGTCTTCGAACCTGGCTTTTATGGCTTCTAGTTTATCTAGCATAACTTTGGCCCGCCGCGTTGGACGGGAAGGAGCGCAAAGATAAAAAGATAAAATGTCAGCCGATGGGATATCGGAAATTCAGAGCGGATTATTTGTTTGAAGGCCACCGCCGGGTCTCCGGCGACCCGGTGCTCATCCTTAGCCATGACGGAATTGTGCAGGAAATCGTGCCTGCGGCGGAAGCCGGCGAGGGAATCGAGACGTATTCCGGCACGCTTTGCCCCGGATTCGTCAATTGTCATTGTCACCTGGAGCTATCCTGGCTCAAAGGGCGGATCCCGGAGGGGACGGGCCTGGTGGACTTCCTGCTGGCGGTGATCGGTCAGCGGGGCAGGGCGCAACCGGATGCGGTAGCAGCGGCCATCGCCGCCGCCGAGGAAGAGATGGCGGCCGGCGGTATAGTCGCTGTGGGAGATATTTGCAACACGACGGATACGCTCGAGCTGAAAAAGTCGGGTCGCCTCGCCTATTACAATTTTATCGAAACGATGGGATTTACCGACAGGAGCGCTCCCGACCGGTTTGGGGCGGCATTGGCCATCTTCACAGCCTTCGAAAACCAACTGAAGGATACAAGTTCGATCGTGCCGCACGCACCCTATTCCGTATCGGCGAACCTTTTTGGGGTAATCGCCAGGTTCGCGGAAGGCAGGCTGCTGACGATGCATTCCCAGGAAACCGCCGCTGAAAATGAATTCTACCTCTCGGGACAGGGGGACTTTCTGCGGTTGTACCAGGGGCTTGGACTGGATATCTCCGCCTTCAGGGGTACCGGGAAGCGAAGCCTGGCGAGCGTCCTGGAATATTTCCCGCCGGAACAGCCC
>DATNBP010000231.1:0-6706 GCA_035572015.1 Puia sp.
GCTAAAGGGCTCGTTTGAGCTGCATGTCAGCAACCCAAATACCGGCCGGCTGAAGGTCGACATATATACGGCCGGCGGCGTATTCATCAGGGAATTTGTAATGGCCAAGACCGCCGCCGTGCTCGACATCCCGCTGACATTCGGAGGTGTTAAACCGGGAAACTACTTCCTGGTCGCCACGATCGGCAACTGGAGGCGTACCCTGAAACTGATCAAATTATAACGGGCCGGCGGCCCGAATGGAGCGGAGCGTGGCATCGCGTCAATGAATGCGAGGGATAAACTGTTATTCCAACACTCCGAATTTACCCGTCCTGAATTCCCGGATGGCTGTCTGCAGCTCCGCGTTGGTATTCATCACAAAGGGCCCGTAATGAGCGATGGGCTCATCGATCGGTTCCCCGCTCAGCAATAAAACAATGGCATCGGTCGAGCTTTCCAGATCGACCTGTTCGCCCCGGTTGGCAAACAAGACCAAATCGTGCTCGCCGGCCGACAGGCCGTTTACCGTAACGGTTCCCCTGACGACAAGCAGCAGCGTAGTGTGCGCCGCCGGTATCGCGGCCGCGAACTTTCCGCCTTTGTTCAAATGAATGTCGAATACATTGATTTCCGTAAATGTCGATGCCGGCCCCGTGCAGCCGCCATAGCTACCCGCGATGACATTTACCACGCCGCCATCCGAAGGGATCGGCGCTTTCGCTATTTTATCGCTTGTGATCCCCTGGTATTTCGGCGTCGTCAGCTTATTCCGCGCAGGCAGGTTCACCCAAAGCTGGATCATTTCGAAGGGGCCGCCGGTCCTGGAATATTGCTCTTCGTGGTATTCCTTATGCAGGACACCGGCCCCGGCCGTCATCCACTGGACATCTCCCGGCCGGATAACGCCGCTGCTCCCCGAACTGTCATGATGAGCGACGCTGCCTTTATAGACGATGGTAACCGTTTCGAAGCCCTTGTGCGGATGCACGCCGACCCCCCTGATATGATCCGATGGGCTGAAATTGATCTCCGCATTGAAATCCAATAACAGGAAAGGGCTCGACCGTTGTTGCGACAATTCGTTATTCGGGAAATAATTAAATACCCTGAAACCGTCTCCCACCATGCCGGGGGCAGCCGGCCGCGGGAATATCTTATCAATTGCCTTTTGCATCCAATAACAACAGCAGAAGCGATATTTGGTTCAACCGCAGGGGCTTCTTAACTTCCGGTATGAAATCCGACGATATCTCCCTTGCCCAATGGTCCCTGATCGACGAATACCGGACCGGCAGACTCCGGACGCTTGACTTCCCCCGCACCGCGAGGCAGGACTTTGGGCTCAATGGCATCGAACTGGTCAACACGCTCCTCGAGGTGCCCACCGAAGCCTATTTGAAGCAATTGAAAATGAATGCCGATTATCACGGCGTGATCATTGTACTGCTGATGGTGGACGACGAAGGCGATGGCTGCTCGGCGACAAAAGAAGGCCGCAAGGAATTTGTAACCTTTCATCGCAAATGGGTAGATATCGCCCAATATCTCGGTTGTCACGCCATCCGGACCAATTGCAGGGGGCATCAGGGCGTTGACGGCGCTGACGCGCTGGACTGGGCAGCCGAATCCTATCATTACCTTCTCGACTATGCAAAGCCCGCGGGAATAAAAGTGCTGATCGAGAATCACGGCGGCGTTTCCAACGACGCAGACTGGATGGTGCGGCTGATGAAAACGGTCGGCGATCCCTTTCTTGGCGCCTATCCCGACTGGCGGCAGCCCGGTCCCGAATTCGATAACTTCGCGTACCTGCAGAAAGTGCTGCCCTACGCACAGGGCATGTCCTATCGCAATCAACCCACGGATGAACTGACCAACCAAATGCTCGGGCTTTGTCGTCAAAACGGTTTTCATGGCTGGTACGGCATCGAATCCGTCGGCCGGGATCAGATCAGAAAAGGGATCCGGCTGCTCAGGGCCTATCACCAGGAAAATGCGGCAGTCTCATGAACGGGCTGATGATGGATTTTCAGTTGACCATTCCCGCGATCCTGCGGCGGGCAGAGACCCTATTCGGCCGGAAAGAGATCGTCACCCGCCTGGCCGACAGGTCGATCCACCGGTACACCTACCGTGAATTCGCCGCGCGGGTCAAACGACTGGCCGCCGCACTCGTGGACCTTGGCATCCGCGACAGCGATCGTGTGGCGACGCTCAGCTGGAACCATCACCAGCATCTGGAAGCTTATTTCGCGGTGCCCGGTATGGGCGCTGTCATCCATCCCCTCAACCTCCGGCTAAGTCCCGGGGATCTGGCCTATATTGTCCGCCATGCAGAAGATAAGGTCATCATCGTCGACCAGGTCCTGCTGCCTCTGTTCGAACAAATCAAGGCCTCCATCCCTCCCGTCGCGGTTATCGTCATTCCGCAGACCGGGGAGCAGGTCCCGGAATCCTACCTGGATTATGAAGCGGTACTCGCCTCGGCGGGCGACCAAACTTTTCAGCCCTTCGAAGGCGACGAACGCACTGCTGCTTTTTTGTGTTATACGTCCGGAACCACCGGGAAGCCGAAAGGTATTCTCTACTCCCACCGGTCGGTCGTACTACACGCGATGGCTTTTCTGCTGAGCTGCGGCGGCCTTGGGATCACCGAACGGGACGTGGTGTTGCCGGTCGTGCCCATGTTCCATGCCAGCGCCTGGGGCCTTCCCTACAATTGCGCCCTCGCCGGTGCGACGCAGGTATTCCCGGGACCGTACCTCGATCCGGAAAGCCTGCTCCAATTGTTCGATGCGGAAAAAGTAACCGTGACGGCGGGTGTTCCAACGGTCATGCTGAACCTGCTCAACACCCTCGATGCCCATCCCGGCAAATACCAGTTGTTCCTCCACACCATTGTAGCCGGCGGATCGGCAGTACCCCGTTTCCTCGTCAAATCCTTCGAGGAAAGGTACGGCGCGCGGATCCTGCATTCCTGGGGAATGACCGAACTCTCGCCTTTGGGCAGCACAGCCGTCATGACGGCGGCCTTGCTGGCCGGTCCGGCGGAAGCCCGGTACGATCATGCGATAAAACAAGGACTGCCGGTTCCCTTTGTGGAGATCCGGGGCCGGAACGAATCCGGGCTCATCCCCTGGGACGGGGAAACCATGGGGGAACTGGAAGTCCGCGGTCCCTGGGTCGCCGCGGGCTACTACCGGGACGACACGCCGCAGGGAAAATTCACCGGCGACGGCTGGCTTTGTACCGGCGACATCGTTACCATCAGTGAAGAGGGTTTCATCGAGATAAAAGACCGAAGCAAGGATGTCATCAAATCAGGTGGCGAGTGGATCAGTTCCATCGCCCTCGAAAATACCCTGATGTCCCACCCCGCAGTCCAGGAAGCGGCCGTGATCGCCATCCCGGACCCCAAATGGATGGAACGTCCCTACGCGTACTTCGTACCGAGACCCGGGAGCACCGTGACGCCAGGGGAGCTACGGGCCTTTCTCAGCGACAAGTTTGCAAAATTCTGGGTTCCCGACGGCTACGAAGGCATCGACTACCTCCCAAAGACATCAGTGGGAAAAATTTTGAAATCGGCGCTCCGGGAGCGATACTCGCGCGACCACGGCGCCTAATCGTTGATCGCCTGGTATAACAGCGGCTTGAATTGTTTTTGCGTATCGACGATGTGCGGGCCCCACATCTGCTCGTAGAGCAGCACGACCATGTCTTCCTTCGGGTCTACCCAATAAACCGTAGAAAACACCCCGCCCCAGCCGTAGCTGCCAGCCTGGCTCGGCGTCAGCCTGCTTCCCTGTTCGGTCTCGATGGATATCCCCAGGCCCCATTTATTCTCGATCCCTTCGCCTATATTGATACTCAGGTCTCCTATCTGGTTCATTGTCATCATGCGCACCGTATTGTGCGCCAATAACCGGACGCCGTTGTACTCGCCGCCGTTCAGCAGCATCTGCAAGAGGATCGCATAGTCGGAGATGGTCGAGGAGAGGCCGCCCCCTCCCGAAAAATAGTCGGTATGCTCGAGCGGGTAGTTGAGGTCGAGGAACCCGCTGAATACCTTGTCCTGTTTCCGGATATTCCCCGACTTGTCGGCCTGGAAAAAATTGACGAGCCTCGACGCTTTGGAGGCCGGCACATTGAAATAGGTATCGTTCATCCCAAGCGGTTGGAATATCCGCCGCGTAAAGAATTCCTCGAGCGTCATGCCCGACCATATCTGGACCAGGTACCCCAACACGTCATGGCTCAGCCCGTACATCCATTTTTCTCCCGGCTGGAAAAAAAGCGGGAGGTTGCCAAGCCGATCCATTGCATCCGCCAGGGTCTGTCCTTTTACACCAACACCGCCCGTAACATAGTATTTTGCATAGATGGCATTGGCTTCGGGTGTGCCGATCGCGGGATAACCGAGGCCGGAGGTATGCGTCAGCAGATCGCGGATGGTGACCGGCCGCCGGGCAGGGACCGTCGTATAACTGGTATCCTTGGGATCGAAGGTCGCCAGGACACCCTGGTGCGCGAAAGAGGGTATATATTTGGAAACAGGATCGTCAAGCGAGAATTTCCCCTCTTCCCAGAGCATCATGACCGCGACCGTCGTAACGGCCTTGGTCTGGGAGGCGATCCTGAAGATGCCGTTCCTGGCAAGCGGCGTCTTCTTATCGAGGTCATTGTAGCCGTATGCCTTGTAGTAAACGATCTTCCCCCTCCGGGCGACAAAGGCGACAGAACCGTTCGTCCATTTGTTTTTCACCCAGTCGTTCATCCCGGAATCGAGCCGGGCAAGCCGTGCAGCCGAGAACCCGCCGGACTCCGGCGTGCCGTTGGACAACACAGGATGCCTGTTGTCCTGGGGGTATGCATATGCGCCGAAAAGGAATAGCAGGGACAGGGTGAAGGCGAAGCGGGACGTCGGCATTTGTTTGGGTTTCACTAAAAATAGGAAATTAATAGATATATTTAGCACCATCAATTCAGCGGATGCGACTAAAAAATAAAGTAGCCCTCATTACCGGGGGCGCGAACGGCATTGGCCTGGCCACCGCAGAGCGGTTTGCGAAAGAAGGCGCGAAGTTGATCCTATGGGATGTGTCCGAAAAGGGCGCCGGGGATGCGGCCCGTCTGGCCGCGGAAGGTCACGAGGCCATTTTCAAAAAGGTTTCAGTGACGGAGCAGGAGGAGGTACAACAGTCGGTTGAAGCGGCCCGGGCCCATTTTGGCCGGATCGATATCCTGATCAACAACGCCGGGATCACCAGGGACCGGACCCTGCTCAAGATGTCGAAACAGGAATGGGATGACGTCATTGCGGTGAACCTCACCGGCGTCTTCAATTGCACGCAGGCGGTCGCCCCGGTCATGAAGGAACAACACTACGGCCGGATCGTTTCGGCCTCATCCAATGTAGCCATTCGAGGCAATTATGGTCAGACGAACTATGTAGCGACAAAATCCGCGATCATCGGCATGACGAAAGTTTGGGCCATGGAACTCGGTCGCTTCGGCATCACCGCCAATTGCATCGCACCGGGTTTCATTCACACCGCAATGACGGACCTGATGCCCCAGGAAGTGCGCGATCAGACAATTCCTGCGATCCCCCTGGGTAAATGGGGTTATCCAGAAGACATCGCCAACGGGTATCTTTATCTCGCTTCCGATGAAGCTTCCTTTGTCAGCGGGATCTGCCTGACCATCGATGGAGGAGCATCGCGGTAAGCCGCTGCTGTCCGAAAAAAGAGGACCGCCGCCGCGGCGCTTACGAGGATAACGACCGACATCGCCCAACGGAGCGACTGGATGCCCGATACCGGCGCCAGCAGGTCGCTCAGTTTGCCGACGGTCATCGGGCCAAGACCCTGCCCGATCAGGTTCAGCACGAAGAAGAGCACCGCCGAAGCCATTGCCCGCATCGAGGCCGGGACAAGACTGTGGGCGACCGAAATGGCCGGACCCAGATACATGCTATGAAGCGCGGCGGCGATGCCAAAGCAACCCACAGATATGGCCGCATTGGGCGAAAAGATCGCGCCGGCCTCGAACACGATCGAAGCAAGGATGGCATAAGCGGGAATCCGCAGATACAAGGTCCGGTCCTTTTTTCCGAAACGATCTGTCAGCCAGCCGCCGGCGAAAGAACCCAGACCGCCGCCAACGCCCAATACGAGGCCAAGAGAGGTGCCGATGTCGCGGCTGTTCATCCCATGTAACCGGGAGAGGAACGGCGGCGCCCAATTGATCATCCCGTAGATGCAAAAGACGAGCAGTGCCGTCGCCATCGACAGCCATACAAAGGTCGGGGATGCGGCCAGCAACCGCACCACTTCCCGCAGCGAATGGGCAGGGCCGGCCTTTGTCGCCCCGGCATCGGTTGCGCCCTTTGCCGGCTCTTTCACGGTAGCGCGGAATATCAACGAAAAGAGCAGGCCCGGGATACCGACCACAAAAAAAGCGATCCGCCAACCGAGATGCTGATTCAAATAACCACCCATCGCGAATCCCACCAGGACGCCAAGATAAATGCCCGCAGAATAGACCGACAATGCCGTAGACCGTTTTTCCGGCGGGAAGTAATCGGAGATCATCGCATGGGCGGGCGGGCTTCCCCCGGCTTCGCCAACCCCTACGCCGATCCGAGCTGCCAGCAATTGGAAATAGGTCCGCGCCATGCCCGATAAGGCCGTCATGATGCTCCACAACCCCAGCGAAACCG
>DATNBP010000232.1:0-24778 GCA_035572015.1 Puia sp.
GCCCGCCCCGGCACCAACCCTCCCCGCCCCGCCGTCAACTCCAATGCCGGCCGGTTGCCAACCCAACACCGAATGCGGCACGCCCGGAACGATCGTCGTGATATCCGTCGCCCCGGGGTACAGCCCCGCCGACGACGCCGTGAAATGATACATCCCCGGCTTCCAGCCCGACCGGACGATCACCTGCGCATGCCCGTTGAACAAATGCCGCTCCGCCACGCTGTCCTCTCCCTTATCCGCCTCATGACTGCTTGGGTCGCCGTTCCCGACGCCGATGATATGCAGGTCGCCCGAGGCGGTGAACCTGATCTCGTTGTTCGCATCGGGGACTTCCCGCCCCTTCCGGTCGACCACGCTGATATTGATGACGGTGGCATCCCGCCCATCGGCCAGCATCGTAGTCTTGTAGGGCGTCACTACGACGTCTAACGGCTCGCCCGTAGTCTCCACAGCGGACGTGAACTGTTTTCCTTTTCTGGTGGCGATCGCCTCGAGCTTTCCCGGCTCATAGGGAACCGACCATTCCAGGTGGCTGTTTCGTTTCATTTCCTTTTTCCCGAGGCTTTTCCCGTTGAGGAGCAACTCGACCGAATCGGCGTTGGAGTTGACCCAAACGGGGATCGGCTGTCCTTCCCTGCCCTTCCAGTTCCAGTGCGGCGAAATATGCAACACGTCCTCGTCGGTCCACCATGACCGGTAGTAATAATAAATGTTCTTCGGGAACCCGCAGACATCCATCACCCCGAAGTGGCTGCTGATATTGGGCCAGTGATACGGCGTCGGCTCGCCCCGGTAATCGAACCCCGTCCAGACGAACCCGCCTTCGAACCAGGGCCTGTCCGCCGCCAGCGACCACCACTGTTCCGCGGTATTGGCCCACCACGGCGCCGTGATATCTTCGTCCGGTACATAACACCGGATCGTGTCTTTTTCATAAATGCCGCGGGTCGTCACGGTGCTCCCCTGTTCCGTCCCCATGACCGGCTGGCCCGGATGATCCCGGTGATAGGGATCGATGCCCGCGATCCGGT
The DNA here is from genome assembly GCA_035572015.1 of Puia sp. Classification (GTDB taxonomy): domain Bacteria; phylum Bacteroidota; class Bacteroidia; order Chitinophagales; family Chitinophagaceae; genus Puia. The sequence goes on from DATNBP010000232.1 coordinate 1,032, forward strand.
AATTAAACCCTCTGACCGGAATCACCTCATCTATGCCCTTATACTCATTGCCCAGGTCCGCCGCATACGTACAGGTCCGCGTCGGGTCCCATTCCCGCTGCCGGGCGATCAGCGTCAATGCGATGTCCTTTCCGACCGGGCGTGTCTGCACATAGCCTTCCTCGTTACCCAGGCTCCACATAAAGACGCAAGCCCTGCTCCGGTCGCGAAAAATGAGCCGTTTGAACTGACTGAGATATTCGGGGCCGCTGTTGAGCAGGCGGTTCTCGTCGAGTACGAGCAAACCGAGGCTGTCGCAGGCGTCGAGCCACTCCGGCGTGGGCGGATTGTGGCTGGTGCGGACGGCGTTCACGCCCATCTGCTTTAGCAACCTGGCCCGGTAGTATTGAAGATAGTCGGGGAGCGCGGAGCCAACCCCAGCATGGTCATGGTGATTGCAAACCCCCTTGATCTTTGTGTATTGACCGTTGACATACAAACCGGAGGCGTCGACCCGGATCGTCCGGATCCCCACCCTGATCTTTTGCTCGTCCGTCACTTTGCCGCCGGACCGAACGACCGCCCCCGCCCGGTATAAATAGGGCTGATCCGGCGACCATAGGATCGGGTGGGCGACACGCACGTGCGCTGTGACGGTCCTGCTCTCGCCGGGGCCAAGCGTCACCCGCTGCGCCGCCGAACGGCCCAGAACGGCCCCTTCCCGGGAAGTCAGCCCGGCCTCCACGGTCGCCGCCGCTCCGACTGTCCGGTCATTCGTCACCGTTGTCTCCACCGTCACGACGGCCGCCGCCCCGTCCATCGCGGAATGGACGAACAGGCCGTCTTCCGCGATATGCACAGGGTCGTATTGATTGAGCCAGACATGCCGGTAGATGCCCGCGCCCTCGTAGAACCAGCCTTCATACTGGGTTGCGTCGACCCGCACGACCAGCACGTTCTCCTTCCCGTACCGGACGAAGTCTGTGACATCGCAGGTGAACCCGCTGTAACCGCTGGCGTTCGAACAGCAATAGAAGCCGTTCAACCATACCTTGCAGTCCCTGAACACGCCGTCGAACTGGAGGACCATCCGCTGGCCCGAGTCCCCGGGCGCCACCTCGAAACGCTTCCGGTACCAGCCGATGCTCGTAGCGGGGTAGTGACCGCCGACAGGCTTGTAGCCATGCGCCATCACGTCGAAATCGGGCGAGTTCTCGAACGGCAGTCCCACCGCCCAGTCATGCGGGAGCGAAATGGTTGTCCAGTCCTTGTCGTTGAAGTTCGGGTCGATGGCCGTACCCCTCGCGTTGCCTGATTTTGAAAAGATGGTCACCGTACTGTAGTTGAAGTCCCTGGCCGGATCGGCCGCGTCGCCGAGATGAAAGCGCCAGTCCGCGTCCAGCGGGCGGTGTTGCCGTTGCTGGCCATTGGTTGCCAGGGCGCCAAAACAGCAGCAGAAAAAAAGCAGATATTTCACCGGGAATTTTTTTTGTTTGAAAATGACTAGTTACGGAAGGCATCCATCGCGACGGTCGGCTTGCCGGTATCGTCGAATGCGCCGAGCCCGTAACCCTGCCAGTTATGATAGCACTCGGGCTCCCAATACAGCACCCCCAGTCCATTACCGCCCTGGACCGCCCGCACCTTGTGGATCAGGTCGGTGATGAACTCGGCACAGGTCGCTGCCTCATTTTCCGGCATTCCCACTTCGCAGATCATTACCGGCTTATGGTACCGGGCCACCATGTCGTTCATGTTGGCCAGGCATTGTTCGTTGTCGGCGGCCCAGGCGGACGCGGACGGGTACATCGACATCCCGATGACATCCCAGTTCGCGCCGTTGGCCTTCAGGCCGTCGAACAACCATTCGAAATGCGCATTGTCGTATCCGTTCGACAGGTGCACGATGACCTTTATCGAGTCGCTGACTGCCTTAACCCCGCGGTAACCCGCGTTCACCAGCGCCGCATAGTCGGCCATATTGGTGCTGGCCTGCCCGTCGGGCCAGAGCATGCCGTTATCCGTTTCGTTCCCGACCTGGACATAATCGGGGAGGGCTCCCGCGGCTTTCAGCGAATCCAGGACGGCCTCGGTGTAACCCGTCACGGTATCGGTCAATCCCGCAAAGTCCAGGCGGCTCCATGCCGCCGGCTTGGCCTGGTGGGCGGGATCCGCCCAGGTATCGCTGTAATGAAAATCGATGAGCAGCTTCAGGCCGAGGCTCTTTGCCCGTACGGCCTTTGCGACGACATCGGCGGTGCCGTTGTATTTTGTCGCCGGGTCGACCCACACCCGCAGCCTGATCAGGTCGATGCCGAGGCCCTTCAGCAACCGCATACATTCCGTCGGCGCCCCTGCCGAATCATAGAACTTCCATCCCGAGTCCTCCATTTGCGTCAGCCAGCTCACGTCCGCACCCTTCAGAACGGGCGTATCCTTCATCACCGGTTTCGTCGTATCCGCCGGGGCTCCGCCCGACCCGCGCTTTTTGCACCCGCCGGCACAGCATGCCGCCAGGACCACCAGGAACAACCCGGCAAGAAGATGTCTCATATGTCAAAGGAACTAAAAAAAAAGCTCCGCGCCGCTGGCGCGGCCCGGAGCGTAAAAAATTTATCCGGTATACGGCTACAGTACGTGTTGTTTGAACCCCTTGTTGTGGTAGAAGAAGGGCAGCAGCGCCGCGCCGGCGCCGACGATGATGATCATCCCCGCCAGCAGACCGTGGAACCGCTGGTTTTGGTCGGCATAGATCGAAGGATGGACATGCAGCGCCGCGACGACCCCGATGATCGTGAGCACGACGAAGACAAGCGTGTAAATGATTTCGGCAATCCGTCCCCCTTTAACCACGGCGGCGAGGATCAGTCCGAAGACCACGAAGATGATGTTGACCCCGAAAATGGTCGACGACACGTTGACGAAATCCGATGAGACGAATTCGCTGGTCGCGTCGTACCGGTAAAACAAATTATACAGCAGGCAGAGGATGGTGGCCGCGATGCCGATCGCGAGGCCCGTCATCAGGGCCCTGGAAAAGGACGAATTGGTGGTATAGTCCATATTGTCCCCTATCTCGCTCGTGTGATCTATGTCCATGACTTTTTCTTTTGCTACAATTTACTGAAAAAATCATGCCGCGCGGATTAGAATTTTTTCCGCCGCTCCCGGCGACGGGATTTTCGTCACGCGGGTGTCTTCATCACCGCCGGTTTTGCGCCGTCCCACCCGGGGAAAAGCGCCCGGTCGTCGGCGATCAGCAAATGGGCATCCGCTACCGCGCTGAATACGCTTCTGAAATCGGTCGTGACCGGCAGGTCGCGCCCGTCTTCGAGGTTCTCGACCGCCAGATCGGCCACCTGTCCGTGGACCCTTCCCCCCGATACGCCGTTCCCGAGGATAAAATTGCAGGAGCCGCGGCCGTGGTCGGTCCCGCCCGTGCCGTTTTGCCGTACGGTCCGGCCGAATTCGGTCATGGTCATGACCGTTACCTCGTCCTGCCAGGTCCCCAGGTCCTGCCAGAAGGCGGCGATGCTGTTGGCAAGATCGGCTGCGCTTCGGGCAAAAATGCCATTGTCCGTGCCCTGGTTGAAATGCGTATCCCAACCGCCGGACTCGGTGAAGGCGACCTCCATGCCCACCTCCATCCTGATCAATTGCGCGATCTGCCGCAACGACGATCCGAGCGGCGACCCGGGATACACGGCGCCGTTAGCGGGCCGGTAGTGCCGGACATCCGCCGATTGCAGCACCCGTATGGCTTCAAAACTTTCCTTACCCGTCTCCTGCAGCAACCCCGACCTCGCCTTTCCGTACTGGCTTTCCCAGGTTTTCGCAGCAGCGGCCGCGGCAGCCGCATCACCCTGCTCCCGGATCGCAAAGTCCTGCAGGTTCGCGATCGCCAGCGACGGGTTGTCCCCGTACAGGGACCGGGGCAGCGCAGGCGTCAGGCTCACCGCGGCAAAGGGGGTTAGCGCGTCGTGCCCCATCAGGCCGACCGCCCGGTTGAGCCATCCGCTCGTCGTCCCCTTGTTGAAGGGAGTCCCCGATTCCATATAATCCTGCGCGTCGAAATGCGATCTCGTATTGTTGGGGGAACCGATCCCGTGTACGATAGCGAGACGTCCGTCGCGGAACAGGGGTCCGAAACCCTTCATCGACGGGTGCAGTCCCCACCGGCCGTCCAGGTCGATCGAACCGTCACCGGTGAAAAGATCCGGTCTCGCCGCCTTGAAATATTTGTCCTGGAAAGGCGTCACAGCCATGAGCCCGTCCATCGCCCCGCGCTGGAAGATACAGACCAGCACCCGTTTGCCTTTATACAGCCGGGACCGTTTTTCGGTCGCCGCCGCCTGCGCCATGAAGGGCGGGATGCCGCCCATCAGTCCGACGCCGAACAACGCGATGCCGCCACTTTTTAAAAATCCTCTTCTGGTTACCATAATCGATGTTTGAGTGCCGGCTCACCGCCGTTGATTTTCCGCTGCCCGCTTCACCGCCCGACTCCCATCTCCCGCTTCACCGCCGTTGATTTTCCGGCGATCCGATCGCGATGCCCGCTTCCTGCGCCTCGGCGCCGAGCTCCACCCTGACCCCGGGCACCTGTCCCGTGGCCAGCGCCAGCCCGAAATTCATCCGGTTCAGCAGGCTGCCGGCGTTGATCCAGTATGCCCCTTTGTCCGGGAAGCCGGTCGGCGCGGGGTAATAGTACATCTTCTCGCCCATCCGGCTGATCCACACATAGAGCGGGTAGGGCTGCCTGATATCGGCCCGCAGGCTCCGCACCGCTCCGATCGCCAGTTCGAACGGCGACTTGGTTTTTTCCTGCACGGCATTGGGACTCCAGAATTCAGGAGACTCCACCATCGTGCGCAGGACCTGGCGGATATCGCCATCCTTCTCCAGGAATGTCCTGGCCATCTTGTCGACCAGGCTTTGCGGCGGATCGTCGCTTACGAACCGGACCGCCAGTTCGCGGGAAATGAATTTTGCCGTCGAGGGATGATGCGCCAGCATGTCGAGCAGTTCGACTCCTTCTTCATAGCCGCCGCCTGCCGGAAACAAGTGCCCAAGGACAACCTTTTCGCCTTTGTCATGCCGGTTGGGATTGAACAGGAAATCGCCGTCATGGACAAACCCCCGCCGCTCCAGTTGCCCGGGCGAGAACCGGTTGATAAAGTTCCTGCCGTTCGCGTTCATCGGAAAGATTGTCCATCCCGTCAACACCCGCGCCGCCTGCGTTACGTCCTGTTGCGTATACCCGCCGTCCACGCCGAGCGTATGCAGTTCCATCACTTCCCGCGCGTAATTCTCGTTGACGCCCTTCACCCCCGAGCTGTTGAAATTGTCGAGATAAAAAAGCATCGCGGGGGACCTGGCGGTTTGGAGCAATAGGCTGCCAAACTTTCCCATCGCATTCGGCCGGATCACATCCCGCTCATACGCCGGTATAAATTCGGCGCAATCGTTCTTCGTGATGGAAACATTAAAGTGATTGAACCAAAAGTCCGTCATCACCTCGAGCAGCTGATTATTCGAGTACGCCGCGCGGAGGATCTTCTGCGAAATGAATTGCCGGAACAGCTCCTGCTCCGGCTTGTATCCCTTTTGCGCCATATAGCCGCGGATCTCTTCGCGATACGCTGCCCTGTCCGCCTTTACCGAATCCTTATTGATGATACCGTCCCGGATGGCCATTTTCAGCACCCGCCCCCGCCGGGGATACAGCGCCTGGACCTGTTCGTTGGAAAGCGTCAGCGCGTCATAAGGTTGCAACCGCAGGTCCAGGGAATCGTCGGGAAGCCGTGCCCCCAGTTGGCGGTCCATCCATCGCTCCAACCCTTCCTTCATCACCGCGTCGACGTCACCCGGCCTGGCCCCATACGTAAACCGGCTCAGCAGGTGCGCCGCGGCCTGCCGCTCCGTCAGACCGGCCTTCCGGTAGGGGAACCGGTGCCGCGCCGCTTCCACCGGGCCAACCTTTCGTCCACCTGAAATTAGTTGAGCGATCAACAATAAAGCTGCCATTTTCATAGGCTGTTGGATGCCGGCGCGGAGGAAAGGTTTAATTGCCAGGGCCGTTAAACCCGGACAATCCGCAAGGGTCTCAACAACAAACTATCTTTGCCTGTCATGAAACAACTCCTCTTCCTGCTGATCTTTTCGACCGCAGCCGCCTTTTCCGTCACTGCCCAGTCCGGCGACTCGGCCAGCAACCCCGGTTCGGCCGCCGGTGCCGCAACCATGGTCAAACGGCCCGTTTCTCCCGCGCAACGGGCGGCCCGTCAACTGACCATGTTGCAAAAAAAGCTCAACCTTAACCACGACCAGGTGATCAAGTTGCGTATGATCCTCCTCCATCTCAACGTCTCGCTGGACAGCCTCCGGTCAAACCCGTCGGGCGACAAAAAGGCGGATAATAAGGCCCGCCGCGCCGTCATGCAGGACGCGGATGTGCAGACGTACGCCCTTCTTACCACGGACCAGCAGGCGGCCTATACGCAATGGAAGCAGGAAATGCAGACAAAAAGGAGGTTGCACCGCGCCGCACGCCAGGGAGCCGGCGCCGGCCCGGGGTCGCCGCAGGACCAATAAAAACTCAATCGATTTATTTTACGCGGCTTCCTGGCCGGCGCTTAGCCCACACCGTGAAGAAGACCGTGGTGGCCACGCCGACCACGACCGTTTGAAAAAGCGTGCTCGGGAATGACCGCTTGGGAAGAAAGCCAATTACCTGTCCCAGCAGGTCCACGCTCAGGAACACGGTTGCGAAAATCAAGAAGAACAATAGCAATCGGTATCTCATGGCAATTTCCGTTGGTTCATAAAGGATATTTTCCTGAAAAGCGCCAGGAAAATTAGGTAGTTTTATTCAAATCTAACCAAAACGAGGCCGGATGTTGCGCCTTTTATCCTTTTGTATACCAATTACCTTCCTCTTTGCGGCCACGGCCCTGCGGCTTTCGCCAACTGCGTAGTGCGGATTCCGGGTGACGGCTTGAGTATTATATATTTTTCTAATTTGGCAGAAAACACCGCGCCCTTTCGGCCCCAATAATTTCATCACGGAATCGTTATATTGTTGAAAGCCCTCACGCCAATGGCTAAGATCCTGTTAATCGTTACCTTTATCGGCCTTGCCACCAGCTCCGGCGCACAAACGCCGGCACTTTACAGCTACCAGGATCTGTCGCACCTGTATTACCAAAAGCAAAAGGACTCATTGAAAAAAGCCTGGGTATGTCCCGACGAATTCAAAGAACGGGAGACCCAGCATAAGCTCCGTGATCTCTGGGACGAGCGCACGACCGATATCAGTGCTGCGATAACCAACGACGACTATGTTCACGACCAGGATGTCCACGCCTATGTTTCAGGTATCGTCAATCAGATCGCTGCAGCCAATCCGCAGTTGGTCGACTTTACGCCGCTCGTACTAATCGATCGCAGTCCCTCCGTAAACGCATATACCGTAGGAGGCCACCTGCTCGCGGTGAACCTTGGTTTGATCGTCTTTTCCCGCACCCGGGAAGAGCTGGCCCTCGCCATAGCCCACGAGATGTCGCACGACATCCTCCGGCATTTCGAAACGGGCATGCAGGAACGGGCTGCCTGGCTGACTTCGGACGATTACAAAAAATCGCTCCACGACGTGCTCAGCTCGCGCTACGACAGGCTAACCCGGTTGCACAAAATCCTCGAGAACTATACTTTCAGCCGCAGCCGCCACCAGCGCTACCACGAGTCGGAGGCCGATTCGCTGGCCGTCCTCCTGTTGAAGAAAAGCAATATCGGCTTCGACCCCCGGTATTTTCTCCACCTCGACAGTTCGGACGACGATTACCAGCAACGGCTGAAACAACCGCTAGGCGCCTATTTCACCGCCTACCAGCTGCCCTTCCAGGACAGTTGGACCACCCGGCGCTCCCGCGGACTGTCCACCCGCAATTACAATTTTACCGATACCACGGTGATCGAAGACTCATTGAAGACGCACCCCGACTGCCCGGAGCGTTACCAGCAGACCAGGCGCTGGGCCTCGGCAAACCCCGCCGCAACCCCGGTCCCCGCCGCCATCCGCGAAAAGGCAAACAAGATGTTGATCTGGAACCTGTATACCGCCGGCAGCCTCACGCCGTGCCTCTACCGCATCCTCCTGGAAAAGGACCGCGGCACCAGGGACCCCTGGTATGATTTTATGGTCAGCAACATTTTCTATGGCCTCTACTACGCGGACCTGAAGCTGGCGCGGTTCAACGCCATTCATGTTGTCCCGAAAGAATATATTTCGCGGGATTATTACAGCCTGCAGACCCTCCTCGAGCAAATGCCCACGGAAAGCCTGCGTCAGTGCTGCCTGACCTTTGGTAAGGATGCCTTTTGGACGAGCCTCCCCGGGGCCGAGCGAAACCTGAAAGACCTGATGAACACAATGACGCTGGGCGCGGACGAAGCCAATCAAAAGCAGGTGGCCAAAGCCGCCCACGCCTTTACGACCGATCATTCAACCAGCATGTACTGCGAATTCGCGGATGCCTTTCAAAAAAGATAACCCCACTCACCGGCACACGGTCGCCAGCAAGGCCTGGGCGTACCACCGCGCGAGATAGTCGTTCGGATGCAGCGGATTCACGATACGATCCTTCGCCTTCTTGCCGTCAAAGGCCAATACCATCCAACACCGCTTCATTTTAATAATTCTGATTTTGTTCGGGACACTGACAACGCCTGACCGCCGTCCCCTCAATCGCATCCTATCCCGTCGATCGTCACCACTCCTCCCTTTATTTGATAATTCGACTGGTTCACGCCGCAGATCACGGTCATGATCTGATCCAGGTCGTCTTCCATATAAAAAGTCGCGGTGATCCGGCATTCCTTCAGCGCGGGGTTCGCAAAGCGGAACGCCACATTGAATTGTTTGCCGAGCCTCCGCGCCGCTTCGTCCATCGTGATATCGTCAAAACTGATCTCCTCCGGCTTCCAGGCCATCACGGGCCTCAGGCTAACCCGCAAGGAATGAAAGCTATCCGTTTTCGTGTCGAACCGCAACTGCTCCCGGTCCGACAGCAGCCCCAGATTGGCCCCTGACTTCAACACCTGGACCTTGCCGTGATCGACCGTTACTTCTATGGCGGGGTCGGCCGCATATGCCCGGACATTGAAGGCCGTCCCGAGCACCCGCGTCGTGATCTTTCCCGTCCGCACCAGGAACGGATGCTCCGGCCGGTGCACAATATCGAAATAGGCTTCTCCATCCAGCGTGACCTCCCGCCCGGTATACACCAACCTGCTGTACCGGTTCAGCATAACCATACTACCATCGGGGAGATGTATTACTTTCTTGTTTTTAACAGTTGTCCATGAGGAGGCGCTGTCCGCGGGAATGACCGCACGGACCGCCCCGGCCGCGCCTACCGCCCCGCCCCCCTTCACAGCAGACGTGTCCTGCGACGCCGCGACCGCGCGAAACGCTTCCGGCCCGTGGTACCTCACCGACCAATAGGCGGCCAGGCCGGCCAGCCCCAAAAAGACCGCCGCGAGCGCCCGCCAGCCCCATACACTTCGTGTCCGCCCAATCCCTTCCTGTCCGCGCCCAAACTCCCTCAACCGGCCCATCTTCCCGCCCGGTCTCGCCGGCCGCTCATCCACCTGGCTGATCTCGCGGTACATCCGCTCCCAGTCCATTTTGTGCTCTGTGTGGCGAGCCTTCAGTTCCTCCCATACCCTCCGCATCGGCTCGGACAAAATGTCCTCCGCATCCGCCCTGTCCAACAGCGATACCAGTTCTTCCACCCCCGCCGGCGGCAGATCCCGCCGCAGATAGCGTTCAAACAATTCCTTCAGCCGTTCCCCCTGCTCCATACCAAGCCAGACACCTGAAAACGGAAAGAGGACTAATGGAAAATAAAATAAATCATCAGCAGGAGAGACCCGTGCTGCCCAAGATACCGGCGGATAACCCGTAACGCTTCCACCATGTGGTTCTTGACCGTATTGCGCGAAAGATGGAGTTGCTCCGCGATCTGTTCGTGATTGAGGGCCCCGTCCCGGCTAAGCTGGAAGACCAATCGCCGCTGGGGGGAGAGCCTGGAGAGGGCGTCCCGGACGAGGCGGTCGTAATCCCCCACCGTGGTGCGCTCCTCGGCATTGTTCAAGTGCGGTATGACACGGTCCCTCAGCTCCCGAAGCATCCGGGAATCGTGCGCTGCCTTCCGGAGGCAGTTCAGGGTTCGGTTCCGGGCGATCGTGAAGATATAGCCATCCAGGTTATCCACCTCTTGCAGCAGATCCCGGCAAAGCCAGAGCTTGATAAATACTTCCTGCGTAACTTCCTCGGCCGCATAGGGGGAATGGGTGATGGCCAGCACATAGCCGTACAGCCGGTTCTTATACCTGTCAAAAAGACGTTTAAACGGGTCTTCACAAGAAAGGGCCTCCCCGGTCGACATGGCAAGCAATTTATATTTTCAATGATCGTCGCTTTCACGAGCCTCGCCTTAAATGTAGGAATTTCCTCCCGGCTGTGCAAAATTGCCCGCGCGCCCGATGACCTCATGCCCGATCGCGCCTTTCACTCCATTTCCGCCACGCCCGATCGCCCGTGTGATCATCATCCCTATACCGTCACCACGACTTTTCCCCTCGTGCGGCCCGTCTCGACCTGCAGGTGCGCCTTGTCCATCTCCCCGAAGGAAAAGACCTTCGAAACCTCCGGCTTCAGTTCTCCTTCTTCCAGCAATTGGCCGAGATGCTGCATGTCCTCGCCTGCCGACTGGACGGACATCCCCAGGGCAAAAATTCCCCGGGCCTTTGCCTTTTCCTTTGTCGCGTCGGTCAATCCCGCGATGCAAATGAGCGTTCCTCCTTTTTTCAGAACGGCCACCGACCGGTCCGCATTTTCCGGCCCTACGGTATCGAGCACGAAATCCACATCTTTAACCGCGTCCTCGAAACGTTGCGTTTTATAATCGATATGTTCGTTGGCGCCCATCGACTCCACGAATTCCTTGTTTTCCGCGGAGGATGTCGCGATCACGTAAGCCCCGATATGCCGCGCGATCTGTACCGCCAGGTGTCCCACGCCGCCGGCTGCCGCATGGATCAGCACGCGTTGCCCGGGTCTGAGCCGCCCATAATCGGAAAAAGCCTGCCATGCCGTCAGGGAAGCAAGCGAAGCGGCCGCGGCCTGCTCATGCGTAACGTTCTCCGGTTTCAGCGCCAGGTGCTCCGCGGGCGCCGCCACATATTCCGCATATGCCTTCCCATGACCGGGGAATCGCACCATGCCGAAGACCTCGTCTCCCGCCGTAAACAGCGGCGACGTCGATTGCTCCACCACGCCCGAAATATCCCATCCCAGGATGATCGGTTGTTCGTCCTTCAACATGCCCGCCAGCCCCTTTCCCGCGCGCGTCTTCGCATCGACCGGGTTGATCCCGATCGCCTTCACCTTTACCAGCACTTCTTCTTCCCCGACCTCGGGCGCCGGCAATTCCGCCATCTCCAATTGGTCGACTCCGCCAAATCCTTTCAAAATGATCGCTTTCATCCAATATTGGTTTGTTGTCCCGCAAAACTAACGATCTTTAGCCATACCCCGATAACGTGCAACATCACGGCGAAAAACGCGTATATTCAGGTATGCTGCGCAGCTATTTCAAACTAGCCTTCCGGCACCTCCTGAGGAAAAAGACCTTTTCCTTCATCAATATTTTCGGTCTTACGATCGGCCTGACCAGTTGCATCCTTATCGGGCTTTTTGTTACCGACGAGCTCAGCTTCGACCTGTTCCATACAAATGCCGATCGGATCGCCCGCGTCACCATGGAATATTCCGACAACGGCACCGACAATCCCGCCGCCGTGACCGGGACCCGCGTCGGCCCCCGGTTCAAATCGGTCTTTCCCGCGGTCCAGGCATTCACCCGCGTCTATGTCGGCCGAACCATCGTCAGTGACGGCGTCGACCATTTTGAAGAGAACAATTTCCTGTACGCCGACTCCGCCTTCTTTACCGTTTTCAGCTTTCCGGTCGTCAGGGGCGATCCGGATCCGCTCGCTCAAAAAGACAATATCGTCCTGACCGCCTCCACTGCCAAAAAATACTTCGGCGACCGGGACCCGATCGGAAAGACCTTGAGGATCGGTGACAGGAACGACTATCGGGTGGCCGCCATCGTCGCGGACCCGCCGGGCAACTCGCAGCTGCAATTCGATTTTGTCGCCCGCTTCGACAACCTGAACAAACCGGATGAATGGTTCACAGCCAACTGGCTCACCTACCTGTTGTTGAAAGATCCGAATTCCTTTGCCCCGCTCCAGCGCCAGATCGATGCCTATATGACTTCGCCTGCGATCCGCGCCGAAACGGAAGTGAAAGGAAATGATTTTCTCAAATACCACCTCGAACCGCTGACGTGGGTGCACCTCCACTCGCCGCTCGATGGTTTCACACCCAACGGGAGCATCGTTGCGGTATATGCGCTGACGGTCATTGCGATCCTGATCATGGCGATCGCTTGTTTCAACTATACTAACCTCGCGATTGCCCAATCGACCGCCCGCATGGGCGAGATCGGCGTCCGCAAAGTGCTCGGCGCCGCGCAGATCCAGTTGTTCACGCAATTCACCGGCGAAGCGGTAGTAGTGGCTTTTATCTCGCTGATCCTGGCGGCGGCGCTCAGCACCCAACTTCTGCCAGCATTCGATGGCCTGTCTGGCAAGCATCTCACAGCCGCAGCACTGCTTCATCCGGCGCCGCTCGCGAGCATTCTGCTGGCCGGCCTGCTCATCGGGCTGCTCGCCGGCGCTTATCCCGCCCTCGTCCTGTCGAACACCCGTTTGATCAGCATACTCCGGTCGGGCTTCCGGCTCACCGGCGGCCGCGGCGGCCTGCGCCGGTCACTGGTCGTCCTGCAATTCGCCATTTCCCTCTTTCTCATCATCACCACCATAGTTATCCTGCAGCAGATGAACTATATCCGCCACAAGGACCTGGGCTTCGACCGGGACCATGTGCTGGTCCTGCCGATCGACCGGACGATCCATAGCCGGTACAGCTCGCTGAAGACGGTGATCGGTCAATTGCCGGGGGTGCTGAGCATATCCGGCAGCTATAATCCGCCGGTTTCCGTGGGCTGGCAGGATGACGTCACGACCAACAACGGAAAGGAGGACATTCACGTCTCCGTCCATGCGATCCCCGCAGACCTGAATTTCCTTGCCACCATGAACATGCACCTGGTCGCCGGGCGGGATTTTAACCGGGAAGACCAACCGGCCATTACCGGGCAGGACTCGACGAGACCTTTGTATCGCTGGATCCTCAACGAGTCGGCTGTCCGGAAAATGGGCTGGACGCCGGACCAGGCCATCGGCAAACGGGTGGACAAAAATGCTTCCGGCGTAGTGATCGGTGTGGTCCGCGATTTCAATTTCGCGTCGATGCACCAGGCAATCGGACCCCTGGTCATCTTTCCGGATACCGAATGGGTGCACTATATGCTCCTTCGCGTGAATGACACCCATCTCCCGCAACTGATCGCCGGTATCCGGGGTGCGTGGAGATCCGTAGCCCCCGACCGGCCCTTCAGCTACCACTTCCTCGACGAAGATTATGATAAACTATACCGGGCGGATCAACGGACGGGCAACCTCTTCACGCTTTTCTCCGCGCTCGCCATCTTTCTGGCCCTGCTGGGTCTGTTTGGCCTGGCTGCCATCAGCACGGTGCAACGCACCAAAGAGATCGGCATCCGCAAGGTCCTGGGCGCCGATATGCTGAATATTTCCCTGCTGCTTGCGCGGAATTTCCTTTGGCTGATCGTCATCGCATTCTGCCTCGCCACCCCGCTGGCGTGGATCGTCTCCTCGAACTGGCTCGACAATTTCTCCTATCGCATCAGACTGCCGGTCTGGTCCTTCCCGGTCGCGGGCCTGGCCGTTCTGCTCGTGGCTTTTGTCACCGTCGGTTTCCACGCACTTCGCACCGCCCGGATGAACCCCGCGCTCAGCCTCCGCACGGAGTGACAGGCCGCCACCATCCCCCCGGCGCCCTATCTCACCAAAATCACCACCCCCTTCGCGGTCTCCACGGACTGCGTCAGCGGGTTGACATACTCCAGTACCCAAACATATTGTCCCGCCGGTTGCGGATGCCCGCCGAAGCTGCCGTCCCATCCCTCGCTTCCCGCCGCGGAGAATACGCAGCCCCCGAGCCGGTTGTACACCGCCAGTTGCAAGACCTTCACCGCGATCGAAGGCGGCACGCGGAACAGGTCGTTCCGGCCGTCCCGGTTGGGCGTAAAGGCCGCCGGCATAGCCAACCGGTAGAATACTTCCACATCCTCGACCGCCGAGGCCGCGCAGCCGTCTGAGGAAACGACCGTCAGCCGGTACAAGGTCGACCCCGCCGGCGAGGCCACGGGGCTCGGGACGAGCGCGTCGGACAACCCTGTCGCAGGACTCCACCGATAAGAGGCGATCGTTCCGGTGATGACCGGACTCAGCCGCACACTCGCACCACCCGCGATCACCGTGTCCGGCGTCAGCAGGATCGAGGGCACCGGGTACACGATCATCTCAATGGGTGCAACAGGCTGCACCGGCTGCGCGCACGTGAGGGCGGCCGTCATCGTGCAGGTCACCGCGTCTCCGTTGTTCAACGCCGCATCCGTGAATATGCTGGAATCGCCGCCCGCAGGGAGCCCGTTTACCGTCCATTGAAAAAACGGCGCCGTTCCGCCGTTGACGGGGGTAGCCGTGAAGATTACCGGGCTGTCCTGGCAAATGGTGGTGGCGGACGCGGCAAGACCGACGGCCGTGGCAGGGATTGCCGTCACCACGACGGAAACGGCATTGGACAAAACCACCGGATCGAGTACACACGCCGCATCACTTGTCATTTGGCAACGCACGACATCGGAACTTGTCAATGTCGAACTGGAAAAGACGGGGCCACCCGCGCCGGCCGAGGAGCCATTCACCATCCATTGGTATACCGGAGCCGGCCCCCCGCCATCCGGCACGGCCGTAATGGTCACTATCGAACCGACGCAGCTGCTATCGGCGCCCGGCGAAATCGTCACCGCGGGGGAGGGCGTCGCAATCACGTTTACCTGGATCGGCGCGGAAGCGACCTCGCAGGTCACGATGCCGATATTCCCCGATTGCGCGACGGTAAGCCGGTATAAAAAGGACCCCGGCGCCGAGGCTGGCCGCAACCAGGTCAGCATGGTGGCGCCCGGGATATCGGCCCAGCTGATGCCGCTGTCCTTGCTGATTTGCCATTGATACACCGCAGTCGGATAGCAATTTTCCACGATCGCACTGAAGCCCAGCGTCCGGCTGTCGCTTTGGCAAAGCGTGATGCTGTCGGAGCTGAAACCCGTCACACTCGATTGAATGTTCGGCCCCGCGGCGCGAAAAGTAATATCATCCAGCCCAAGGTCGTTGCCGATCCCGCCGCTGGCATTGTTGGTCATCCGCAACACGACTGTATTGACGCCCGGCGGCGTGTTGAAATAGAAACCGTATTGCACCCAGTCGACGCCGCCGGTCGCCGGAATATTTCCTGTGTTATACGTTCCGAGCACGGCGCCCGTCGTGCTCTCGATCGTGAAAGTGATGTTCGGCTCGATCTCGCCCTGCTGCGAGACCAGGTTCACCACCCAGGCCGCGAACTGGTAATTCGTACCCGGACAAAGTCCGCTGATCGTCTGGACGTAAAAATCGCTCGGCTGGTAACTCGCGTTGATCAGCATGAAATAGCCGTTCGGATTGCCGGTGTGATCGGCGGGGACATTGATCCAGCTTCCACCGTAACAACCGGAAGTGGAATGGACGATCGTATAGTACCCGTCTTCGGGACAGGTGTTCGCGATATACGTCATGTTGGTGATACCCGCCCCGAGCGCCGGCCCGAATCCGCTACCTGCGCCGAACGTGATATCGACGATAGGGTCTCCCAGTCCGCCCGTGCAGGTCGGCGGCTGCGCCACCGCCCCCAGGGCCGCTGCCATCAACAGCAGCGTAAAAAACGATTTCTTCACTCTTTTACTCCTGTCGTATTTGCCGGCCGGTCGAAATTCCATTCGCTCCGATCCAGGGCCCGCTGCGCCGGATACACTTCGTCACAGGTGTTCCCGTCATACAACCGGCCATTCTTCATCACATATTCAACCGAATTCGTATTGCGGATATTCTCCAGCGGGTTCTTGTCGAGCACGATCAGGTCGGCCAGCTTCCCGGCCTTCAGACTGCCGAGGTCGTGATCGAGCCCCAGCCCGGTAGCCCCGAGGATCGTAGCCACCCGCAGGACATCCATCGGCTTCATGCCGCCGGATGCCATCGCCCACATTTCCCAGTGATAGCCGATCCCGTTGAATTCTCCATGGCTCCCGATCCCGGCCAGGCCGCCGGCCTGCACGAGCGCATTCATCGTTTTGGCATGTTTCGGAAACACCTGCTCGTCATAGCTGAACCAGCCCTCTTTATCCCGCCGCGTCTTGCTCGCCAGTTCCTCGTAGGGCATCAGGTATTGCAGCTTGCGGTCGCTATACGCATTTTCCGTTTCCCACCACCAGTTCTCTGCAAAGGGGCCGCCATACGACACGATCAGCGTCGGCGTCACGCACATCTGCGAGATCGCGATCGATTTGACCACGTCCTTGTATAGCGGAAAGATCGGTATCGCATGCTCGTGACCCGGATATCCATCCAGCAAATTGGTGAGGTTGAGCTTGACGTTCAGGCCGCCTTCCGTGGTGGGCATCAGCGCCTGGTGCCTGGCCGCCATGATGATCCATTCCCGCATTTGCCGGTTGCCGGTCAGGTACATTTTGATATAGTGGGTATTGTAGTATTTGCTGTACTGGCGAAGGATGTGCTCAGCCTGCGTGGAGTCCTTGACGTTATAGTCCCAGAATCCGACGCCCGGTCCGGTCGAATAGATGCGGGGGCCGAATACGGAACCTGCGTCAACCTCGTCCTCGTAAGTCAGGATATCGGTCGTCGCGGTTTGCGGGTCGCGGGTCGTCGTCACGCCATAGGCGAGATTGATCGCATACTTCCAGACCTGGTTCTTGTGAACGCCCCATTGCGGCCACATATGCGAGTGCGTGTCCACGAAACCGGGCACGATCGTCTTGCCGGTAAGATCGTATACCCTCGCATCGGCGGGCGCCTGCAGGCTGCCGGTCGGACCGATCGCCCTGATCCTGTTCTTCTCGACCAGGATATCGCCGTTTTCAATGACCTGATCTCCTTCCATGGTGACGATCCTCGCCCCTTTCAACAATACTACGCCTTCCGGAATATCGCGGTGATAATAGACCCTTACCTGGTTCTCCACCGGCAGGAACTGCCTGGAAGAATCGAACTTGCCCGCCCCCATCCTGGCCTTGGCGATGCTATCTGCCTTAACCTGCGCCGAGTCCGGTTTCGGATGCAGTTCCTTTGCCTTTTTCACGCTGTCGTCGAAGGCCTGGCCTGCATCCACGTCGTACACGAAATGAGCGTTCCCGAGGCTCCAGTGCATGGTGTGGCCGTCTGCCGCCCAGTACGGGAATTCGCCGCCGAGTTCGGTCAGCTCGCGGGCGGGAAATTGCGCCGAACCCGCGTCGGCAAGGGAGATATTCACAACCTTCCCGGTCTGCGGGATGGTCGCGACATAGATCTCGTTGTTGATCCCCACGAATGCCCTGTTCCCCATCGGCGACATGGTGATGACTTCCGCTGTCGACGGCAATGAGGTTTCCCGCGGTCCGTCGCCGCCGGATTCACCCGCCTGCCCGGACGTTTCACCCGCCTGCCCGGACGTTTCGCCCGCGCTCATTCCCCCGGACGTTCCGCCCGAGCTCAACCCTCCCGACGCTTCGACGGTCATCCCTTCTTCGCCCGTCGGTCTCCCGTTCTTATAGATACTGATCCCGTACGTCGTGATACCGGTGACATGGGCGATCGTCTTTTCATCCGTGCCATCCCATTTGACCGACAGCAGGTCGCCGCGGCCATTATTGAGGAAAATCCTGTCGACGCCCTGGACAAAATGCGGGTTGTACCGGCCGTTCGCCCGGTCGATCACTGTGATGTCGCCGCCAGCCGCGGGCATCCAGCAGAGTTCGTCTTCCGCATCGTCGTATCCCGTTTCGTAGGACTCCTTGTATTGCTGCGCCCGCGTGCGGGTAAATACGATCTTCTCCCCGCTGTTGTCGAAGACCGGGTTCTGATATAGCGCCGGCTGCTTGCTCAATTGCTGTGGCACGGCCCCACCCACCGCCGCAACTTTATACAGCTCGCCGCCTGCCGGCGACCAGGAGATAAATACGATCGACTTCCCATCCCGGCTCCAGACCGGCTGGGCTTCCGTAAAATTATTGGTCGTAAGCCGGTGGGGCCTGCCGCCCGGGTAATCCATGACATACAAACGATCCAACACGGTAAACGCAAGCTTTTTGCCGTCAGGCGAAGGGACCGCGTCCCGGATCTGCGTGGCAAGGCCGTACCCCGAGTCGGACACGGGGTATTTGAATTCCAGCCGCGGCCCCAGTTCGAGGTCCAGTTCGGCAGTGAATGCAATTTCCTGCGGTGCGGCGCCGTCGATCGGAATGCGGTGGATCTTTCCGCCGTATGATGCAACCAGGGATTTGCTGTCGGGCGTAAACGCCATGCCGGGCAGTACCCCCATCGTGGCGATCGACTCCTGGTCGTCCCGCTGGACGGGGTAAGCCAGCCATTTTTCGTCGCCGGTGCGCAGGTCGCGGATCACAAGACCCGTCTTGTCCTCGAACCGGCTCCCGTAGACCAGCCACTTGCCGTCCGGCGACAATACCGGCGTAAACCCGGAGCCGTATCTCGAGGTGATCACCCTGGTCTTGCTGTTCTCGCGGTCATACACGCCTACCTGGTATTGCGGGAGCTGAGCGTTATAGGTCCAGGGGCCGATCCGCCGGGAAAAATAAATATAACGTCCGTCGGGGCTGACGGCCGGATCGATGGTCTTCAGCGCCGGCGGGTCGCTGATCAGCTGCGTGCCCCCGCCGCCGTTCTTGTGGACCAAATATAACTGCACCTGCAATTTACCTTTGGAATAGACGATATAATTGCCGTCCGGCGTCCAGCACGCACTGGGAAAATTCTGGTCATGGTCCTTCGTGACCTGCATCGTGTCCTTTTTTTCGGGATCGATCCACCAGAGGTTTTCCGACCCGCTGCGGTCCGACGTGAACAATATCTTATGCCCGTCCGGGCTGTACCGCGGATGGGTGTCGAACGCGATGCCCTTTGTCAGCTGCGTCGCATGCCCGCCGCCGATCGGCACCGTGTACAGGTCCCCCATCAGGTCAAAGACGATCGTTTTCCCGTCCGGGCTCACATCGAGGGATGTCCAGCTCGCCTCGTCGGTGGTGAACCGGATCGTGCGCTGCGGTTTTAACGGCAGGCCCTTGAAACTGGAATATTTTGTGCTGTCTTTCCCGGTCGAGTCGGCATGGCCGCCCGCTCCGACCGGGCTCACGCCGGCTGCTTTCGCGGTCGGTCCGAACCAGGACATCGGGAGGAGTCCCAATAGCAGCATCAGGCGCTTCCCTTGATTTGTAGCAGTTAGTGGCATGGTGGCTTTATTTATAGGGAAGTGAAAATTACTAAAAATAACCAAATTCGGAATTTTCTTATCTTCGTACCCTTGTCATATTAAAAGCAGGAACGCCATGCCTGAAAATAGCGATTTCTATCCCCAGGTAATGCAACGATATATTTCGGAACCCGCCTTGCCTGACCAACATAAAGAGTTTATTTTGAGCCTCCTCCGGGTTTTTGAAGAGAAAGTATTCACCGCCCGCGATTTCGAATCCTACCCGATCGGGATCATCATCGACTACATCGAACGGACGCACGTCTTCTATTTCGAAAAGAAACTCCCGGAAATCGAACAATCCATTACGCTTCTTTCCGCCCATTACGACAGCCACCACCCCATCCTCGCGGCCCTGCACAGCTTCTTCAACCGGTACGTCAGCGATCTCTCCGAACACATCCGCGCGGAAGAGGAACTATTGCTGCCCTACATCAAGGCGCTTCAGCAAGCCGAGGCGAGCCCGGCTCACTTTTCCGGCTTCATCCTGGCGCGCCGCGACTATTCCATCGGCCGCTTCCTGAGCGAGCACCACGACACGGAAGATGAATTGAAGGACATCCGTCAGACGATCCGCGCCAATGCGCCGCCTCTGACCAATGAATCCCTGTACCGGATTTTGCTAAGCCAGCTTCAGGCGTTCGAACAGGACCTGTCCGTCCATGCCGGCATCGAAGAGGAAGTCCTGATACCAAAGGCGCTCGCCCTCGAAAAGAAGCTCAACGCGCAATTGCTTTACCTTTCTCCGTTCAATTGACGCCGGCCGCGGCTCGCCTCATTTCATGGTGATCCCTTCCAGCTCGCCGATCCGCGCCATCAGGCCCCACCCATAGAAACCGCCGCCGATGGCGACGAGCAGTTCATTGTCGCCTTGCCGCAGGGGCACGCTGACGGCGCCGTTGTCGATTGAGATCCGGCCGCGTTGTTTGGCGATCGGTGTGCCGTACAAATTCTTGTCGAGGTAGAGCCACTGGCCGTTGAGCCAGACCCAGATTTCATTCATGAACCCGAGCTGCAGATGGCAGGTCCTTTCCTGGTCGGCGTGCAGGGTCGTCCTGAGGAAGATGATTCTCCGGATAAAGTCCTTTTCCGGCGGGAAGGCGCGGGTCAGGTTCACCATTCCCCGCCGCTCCACGTCGATCGGCTGCCATACTTGCTGCGAATCGGGCATCAACGCCGCGCTGAAATCGACGCCGGCGGGGATCGGCTTTGGCTTCGTCACCTGCCAGTGGCGGATATAATGAGGATCGTTGACGGCTGCGTCCGGCCCTTCTGCCGGCGATAACCCGTCGACCCGGCCTGGTGCAACGATCAGGTTGGACAGCGTGCATTTGCCTTCGAAACAAATCGAGCCGTGCGTCACGTTGCCTTCCAGCCGCGGCACATCCAGCGCCGGTGTTGTCCCATGGTTGAGATATACCCGCAAACGCTTGCCTGAAACGACCAGCTTCGTATGGATGGCCATTTTCGGCTGCCACTCCGCTGCCGTCTGATAGTCGTCGAACAAATTCCAGCAGTTGATCCCTCCGATGATCGGCGTATACTGGATCGCCTGGGGCTGCCCCATCCGGTCCGTCCGGAAGTAGAAACATTCGCTTTCTGCCGAGTCCTGCCACCGGAAATACATCGAGGAGAACTGCTTCTCCTCGGGAAGGATATCGAATTCGATCGTTCCGTCCGAAAAGTCGACCCCTTTCAGCCTGACGAGCCCGCTGCCATCGACGATCTTCATCGCCGCCCCCTCCGTCCCGGCCTGCCCGCCAGCCCCCGCCTGCCCTGCTGGCCCCGAACCCGCTGCCGCCCCGGCCGCCGACCCTCCCCCTGTTGCCTTCGCCCCCGAACCGGTCGCCATTCCCTTCGCCCCCACAAATTCCACCGCGCCCGGCGCAAATACAAAATTCTCCGCCCGCATGGGAACGAGCCCTTGCCCCGTCGCCAATGCGCTCGAACAAACTAAACCGACTACTACAAAAAGTTTTGTCATAATTTTATTTTAAATGGGATACCCAAAAATAGCCCCGGCGGCCGCCGCCCCGGCTTCCAAACCCGTTCAAGTTGATTCATTCGAATTCACATATCGAAGAATGTCTTCGCCTGATCGAAGCCCAATGGCGCCGCGGCCCGTGCGAGGAATGGAGCAGCTATGATTTTGAGAAATTGAATGAAGCGATCCTTGCGGCCACCGGCGTTTCCCTCAGCGTGTCGACCCTCAAGCGCGTCTTCGGCAAGGTTGCCTACTCCAACCTGCCCTCGACCCATACCCTGAATACCCTCGCCCGTTTCGCGGGTTACGAGGATTGGAATGATTTCCGCCGGAGGTACACCGCCGCCGCGCCGCCCAAGCCGCCCAAGCCACCCACGCCGCCCACACCGCCCGCGTCGCCCACGCCCGCGCAAACCTTCCCGTCCGCCCCCCGCCCCGGCCCCGCTTCCCGGTCGCGCCTCTTGCGCTGGTGGCCCGCCCTCCTCCTGCCGCTCGCCATCCTCCTGTACTCCCTCCTTAACCGGCGGAATCCCGCACCCCCCGCCGCCGGCTCGCGCGCCTACAGTTTCCGTTCCAACAAAGTCTTATCCCAGGGTGTCCCAAATTCCGTAGTCTTTCACTATCATACCCCCGTCGCGCCCACCGATTCGGTATTCATCGTCCAAACCTGGGACCTGCGCCGCCGCGCCAGGGTCCCGGCAAACGGCAGCGACTACTCCGCCATTTATTACTACCCCGGTTTTTTCAGGGCAAAACTCCTCGTGGACACACAAATCGTGCGGACGCATGACCTGATGATCGGTTCGGATGGATGGCTCGCCGCCGCGGACCAGGACCCCATACCCGTCTATTTCAAAAAGGAAGAGATCGCTAGAAATGAAGGCGTCGAGGTCGATTCGGCTATACTTTCCCGTTACCATCTCGACGGGCTCCCGACGGCCCCGATGGTCCGCCTGTTCAATATGAAAGATATGGGTGGGTTGAGCAACGCCGACTTTACCTTCGAAACGACCCTGCGGACGGGATATGCGGACGGATCGGGTAAATGCCAGTATGTGCAGGTGCTGATCCAATGTAAAGATGACATCATCATCATTCCCCTTGCCGCCAAAGCCTGCATCGGCGCGCTGGAACTCTATTTTGCGGGCGCCGGCGTCACCAGCGCCACCGCCGACCTTTCCGGTTTTGGCTGCGATCTGACCCAATGGACGAATCTCCGCGTGGTCAGCAACCACCGGAACGTCAGGATATTCGTCAATGACAAGCCCGCCTGTTCCCTGCACTTCCCGGACGGCCCGACCGACATCGTCGGCGTGCAGTATCGGTTCTCCGGTCCTTGCGCCGTTAAAAACGCCCGCTTTAGCAGCGGCAACCGCGTTTTCGACTTGAAATAGGCGCGCTAATTCAATGCTTCCTTGTTGTACTTGTTCCGATAATCCACAGGCGACATGGACGTCACTTTCCGGAAGATATCCCTGAAGGCCTTGGTATCGTTGTACCCCACTTCATACATCACCTCACCGACCGTCTTGCGACTCATTTCGAGCTGTCGCTTGGCCGCCTCGATCTTGACCCGCTGCCAGTATTCCAGCACCGTGTTGTGCGTCGCCTTCTTGAACCGCCTTTCGAACGTCCTCCTGGCGATCCCAAACTTCCTGCACAGCTCATCCACGGTGATCTTATCCGAGAAATTGGTCTCGATATACTCCTGCACCTTAACGATCTCCGGATCGTTGTGCACTTTCTGCCCTTTGAAAATATGAAATGGCGACTGGCTGTTCTTGTCGATGTCGAGCACAAAGAATTTCGCCGTCAGAACGGCCAGTTCCCGGTTGGTGTATTTCTCGATCAGGTAAAGAAGCAGGTTCCAGTAGGAAGTGGCCCCGCCGCTGGTATAAAGGCCGGTCTGGTCGGTGACGATCTTGTTGTCGAGCAGCTCGACCTCGGGGAACCGGTTTCGGAATTCATTCGCGAACAGCCAATGGGTCGAACAGGTCTTGCCGTCCAGCAACCCCGTTTCCGCCAGGAGAAAGGCCCCCAGGCAGAGACTAGCGATCTCCGTCCCCTGTTTGTAGTGCTGCACGATCCAGGGAATGAAGGACCTGTTCACGTGGACCGCCTGGCTCAGGTCGCCGCTCAGCGCCGGGATGA
>DATNBP010000233.1:0-5062 GCA_035572015.1 Puia sp.
CAGGGCGATGACAAACAAAAAAGGTCTGATAAAAGCTCTCATGGTCAGTTTTTGTTTTGATATGTTTAAATGATTACGGGCCTATTTTTCTGTTCATCGGGTAAGGTGGGCGGCAGGTGATTTTTATAGGGGCCGGATTAATATATTTCAATGCCTTTCAGCCGGAAAGGCCTCAATTTGGGATCGCCTGGCGGCAGTTCGGTGATCAGCATGTCGAGATCTTCCACCGGGCACACGTGAAAAGGCTGGAAAGAATTGATCTTCTCGGAGATCGTCAGGCAAACGACCTTCCGGGCGGATTCGATCATGGCCTTTTTAACCTGCACGACTTCCCAGTCATTGTCTGTGATGCCGTGCTGATCGTCGATCGCGTTAACACCAAGGAAACAGATATCGGCCTTGATCTGACGAATGCTGGCGATCGCTTCACCGCCGACGGTGATGCGGGAATTCTTTGATACCTTATCGCCGATCAGGATCACATCGATCAACGGATGATGACAATACTCAAGGGCCAGTGGCAAGCTGCCCGAGATGAACGTGGCTTTCAGGTGCTGGGGCAGGCGCCTGGCCAGTTCGATCAGCGTAGTCCCACCGCTGGTCGTAATGACCATATCGTTTTGGATGAGTGCGGCGGCCTTTCCCGCGATCAGCTTTTTTTGCGCGTGGGCATAGATCGGGGTAGCCGGATGTTGGTAGTCGGTATAAGACAGGGAGAGGGCGCCTCCATGCACCTTTATCAGTTTTTGTCCGTCCGCGAGCTCCTGGAGATCCCTCCTGATCGTGTCTTCAGAGACCTCCAAATCCGTGCTGAGACTGGTAGACAGAACCTGATTGTGCAAGTTCACCTGGTGCAGGATGTAGGCCTGTCTCTCTTGTTTCAGCATGGCAGCTTCGTTACGTTTTGGTTTTGTGCGGCCTAAAGTAAGCCAAAAAACCGCAAAAAAACGCAAGATGGGATAAAAGTGTGCAAAAAAATGCAAAAGGCTGCGCCAAACTGCGGGAATACGGCAAGGCGCAAGGCTAAGCAATAGATTGTCACCGATTGTCTTAAATTGGCAAAAAGATACCGCGTTATGGTTGAACCATACGCACTCAAACACTCATTATGACTTCCTGGAACCTGCAAGGCAAACGCGCGCTGGTGACCGGCGGCTCCAAAGGGATCGGAAAGGCCATCGTGGCAGAATTCCTTGCGCTCGGCGCCGAGGTGCTGTTTACCGCCAGGGGGGCAGACGAGGTGTCCGTCGCGGAAGAAGAATTCCTGCGATCCGACTATCCCGTAACCGGCATTGTTGCGGATGCGGCAGCGGATGCAGATCGCGGGCAGTTGCTGGACTGGGTTGGCCGCAAGTGGGGATCGCTGGACATCCTCGTCAACAATGCGGGTATCAATATCCGGAAGCGAGCAGCGGAATACACACGGGAAGAATACATGAAAGTGCTGGAGATCGACCTGCTGGCTCCTTTCGAATTTTGCCGTTCGTTTTTGCCGCTGTTGCAGAAAGGCCGGGGCGCCTCCGTCATTAATATCGCTTCCGTTGCCGGGTCCTTCGATCTATATACCGGTCCCCCGTACGGAATGGCGAAAGCAGGTCTCATCCAGCTCAGCCGCCAGCTCGCAGTCGAGTGGGCGCGTCACGGGATCCGGGTGAACGCCGTTTCACCGTGGTTTACCGATACGCCGCTTGTCCAGGGCGTGCTCGCGGATACCAAAAGAAACGACGCCATCGTCTCGAGAACGCCCATGCGCCGGGTGGGGGAAAGTAAGGAGGTCGCGGCGGCGGTTGCATTCCTCGCAATGGAAAAGGCTTCCTATATTACCGGCCATAACCTGAGCGTGGATGGGGGCGCAACGAGTGGCCTGTTGTGAGGCCGGAGTGGGGATCGGCGACGGTTTTTACTTTTGAGATTTATTGCTAATTTAGAGCCATGTCTAAATTCCTTTGTTCTACACTGCTATGCCTTATTGTGTCCGTTTCACAAAAGGCCTTTTCAAACGGTAATCTCCTTCCCGGCTATTTCATTGAAAAAGGCGGCGACTCGGTCCGGTGCCAGATTGACTACGCCGATTGGGGCCGGAACCCGGAGGCTGTCAACGTTATCGTCGACAATGTGCAAAAGACGCTCAAACCAACAGATATCCGGGGTTTTGGTGTTACGGGCTATTGCGACTATATCTCTGCCGGGATCAGCTATCATCTCGGTCCCGTCAGCGGGAACAACATTCCCCAGCAATATTTGAACAGAACAGAGACAAAAACCGCGTTCTTAAAATTGTTGGTGGCCGGTCCCTACTCCCTGTACGAATTCATCTCGCCCGAACGGGTGTATTATTTTATCAGCGAGAACGGCGGCCAGCCGCTGGAATTGGTGTACCAGATCAAACAGGCGGATATGCTGATCTCTGAAGATGCCGAATATAGAAGTGAACTTGCCCAATACCTGACAAAGGAGAATTTATGGGAACAGGAATCGGCTGACTTGGGCCGGTTGGGATACAGCAAATCAGGTTTTATGAAAATGGTTATCCGGCTCAATGAAGCGCATACGGGAAAAAAGGCGCAACCGGAAAAAAGAAGACAGTACCGGACGGCTGCCATGCAAGTCGACGTGTATGCCGGGGCCGTAATCCATGACTTTCCCTCCACTTTCGCCGCAGGATTTACGACGGCCAAACTTCCATCAACGGTTTCTCCCCTGGCAGGGCTGACCTGCCGCATCATCCTTCCCGGCCATTTTGGCGCCTATTCTTTTGGATTCGGGGTCGGCTACACGACTTTGCATTCCAGTACGACAAGGTCGGGTACGGCAAAGGTAGGCCAACTGAGCAACACCTGGTATGAGATTGCCGACTATTCAGAGCGCATTGCATTTTCCAATTCGCTTTTTCTCACCAATGCATATTTTATATATACATTCCCGAGCAAAGGCAAATGGAAACCGTACGGCAAAATCGGTCTGAATGCCGACTTCGTGCGAAGCTCCACGGGGAGTGTCTATACGACTTGGACTGCCAGCTACACGGCATATCATAGCACAAATCCGCCATACGCCGACGGCACGAACGGCCGGACCGATGAGACAATCCATACTGGGAACACGGCTATAAGCGCCGGACTGGCGGTCGGAGCCCAATATGGAAGACACCGGTTGGAGCTGGAGTATGACACACCAACGGAGCTGGCGGCCAATGGGCAGTCTTCATTCAAAGTAGGAGGAATAGGCGTCCACTATATTTTTACCGTTATCAGGTAGCGTTTCAGGCCAAAAGATACGGTCACCCGTTTTCCCTACCGGATCAGGACCACGGTTCCTCTTTTGGTGATCACCTTGCCCATATAGTCGGTCCCCTTCAGGATCCACATGAACGTGTTGCTTCCCTGCATATTTCCCTGAATACGCCCGTCCCATCCTTCACCCATTTGAGCGGTTCTGTACATCAACTGACCCCAGCGATTGAACACGCGGAAATAGTCAAGCGACGCTATGCCCATGCAGACGGGCCGGAAAATATTATTGCTGCTGCCGCCCGGCGTGAACGCGTTGGGAACGAATATATCCGGCAGGGTGTGTGCGATCGTGACGTGTATGGTTGCTGTCCCGTAACACCCGAAACTGTCCGTCGCCTTTATCTGGTAGCTGATTGCGGTCATGTCTGATCCGTAGATGCCAACCGGATCTGCAACATCCGGGTCGTTCAGTCCGGTTCCCGGCGTCCACTCATACCGGTCTCCGTAGGGGTCGTTGGTGGTAGCCTGAAAGTGCAGGGGCTGATCGACGACGACAAGCGTGTCCGCAGGCAAGGTGAACCGGATCGGCGGGACGACGGCTACGGTCATGGTATCGGTGACGGGAATCGGACAGCCGTCGTTGTGAATGGTCAAAATGTACGCGGTCGTTTGCATGGGCGTGACCACGAGGCCTGTGCTATAGGGAACCGCCTGGATCGCGCCTTTCCTTCCTTCCTGGCCTGCCCCCGGGCTTTCCCAGTCATAGTCCGTGCCGGTAGTGACCACCGCCTGCAACGGCGCAGACTGGCCGTAGCAAATGGTGGTATCGCGGGGATCGATCGCCGCCTGCGGGAGAGCGCCTTTGTATAACCTGACAAAGAGACTGTCGGTCAGGGTCGTGCAACTGTTCTGCTCTCTCGCGACGATCCACCCCGGCTGTGAGCCTACCTTGACGAGGACGATGTTGCCGGTCCCCCCGGAATCGATCGTCCAGCCGGGAGAGGCAGTCCAGGCATATATCGCATTCTCGAGCGAAGGGATCGAATACCTGACGGTACTATTGGTGCAGGCAAGGGTATCTCCGCTGATCCCCAAACCCGCGCAGACATCTCTGATGGCAAAGTAGGCATACGCAAAATGGCCGCCTGGCACGCAATTGTCCGCTTCGAAAGTCAACGCCACCTGCTGGCCCCGGTATGCCGACAGATCGAAGGTGACCTCGGTCCATCCCTTCGTCCAGACATCTTTCAGATGCTGCCCTGTACTCCCGGCGTTTGGTGACTCATTCGGGGTGGGCACCGGACTAGGTGTAAAACCATTTGCCCGCGCAGCAGCCGAATCGAGACCGCCGGCGCTGGTCGCCAGGAAGTATTTCGGCGATGCGCACGTTATCACGCCGCCGGGTGTGCTGACGATCGCCCGGGCCATCGGCTGATCCTCGGACGCATGCGTGCCGTTCTCAAGCACCATGGCATACGCATAGGTCATTGTGTAGGGGATCGAAGGCGAGCCGGTTGGAACGTTGATCAGATACCTGATGCCCCGCACATAACCGCCTTGCGGGCCGCTGCTCGGCGGAGGAGCGCCCGGCTGCTGGTTATTCGGATCGCTTGTTTGGTGATTCGTAACGGCGGTGGAGCCGAGTAAAATGGAGTAGTGATAGGCGTAACCGTTAATCGTAGGGATGGTGGGGAAACTGCCGAACGGGTCGAGCCCCTGACCGGTAATCACCGTTACGCCGTTTACGCCGGGAAGATGGTACTCGGGAAGCGTGGCGACGCCGACGGTGCCCAGAGGCGCCTGGCGGCTGGAGTCGTACACGAGCAGGA
>DATNBP010000234.1:0-23587 GCA_035572015.1 Puia sp.
CCTCGCGGCCGGTGCGCAGGTTGAGTACATAGACACCCGCTGTCCCGTGAAAGGTATCGGTGAGGGCACGAATTTCCCGTTCGAGTCGTTTGTCGGTGCGGTGTTGAGCGTAAAGCGGCTGGACCAGCAGGATCGAAGACAGGGTGAGGGCTAAAAATGCGCGGGCAAAGAGTAAGTACGTACGGACCTTCGTTAAGAATGCACGGACCATGACAAGTTTTTGTAAATATACGGGAACTGCCCGTTGTATCATCCCGGACAAATGGTGCGAATTCGCGGAAATTAAGTTCAAGCACACCCCCGCCTACCGCGGATGCTGATTAAAGCCAATACCGGAGCGGCTCTTATCCGGCGCCTGAAAATGTATCCTGGGTTTGACTTCATCCAGGGCAATCAGGTCGTCCGTATCGCCAAGGACTTCGTCGATCAGTCCATATTGCCGGGCTTCGATGGCGTCCATGAAGCGATCGCGGCGGAACATCTCTTCGATCTCCTCGCGGCTATGACCTGAAAACTTGCCGATCAGGTAAAAGATCTGGTTCTGCAACCTTTCCTGCTCCTTGTACGCGATGCGCACGTCTTCCGTATAACCTTTTGCCCCTCCGCCGGTAGGATGCATATGAATAGTGGCATGTGGGAGGGCATAGCGGTGTCCCTTCTGTCCGGCAGTCAGCAGCACCGTGCTCATGCTGCCGCAGAAACCCACTGCGATCGTCGACACCGGGGACTTGAGCTTCCGCATGGTGTCGTATATCGCAAATCCGCCATAGACGATGCCGCCCGGGCTATTCAGATACAACATGATGGGATTGTGGCTCTCGCTATCCAGATAGAGCAGTTGGGCGACCACGAGGTTGGCGACATTTTCCTCTATGGCCGATCCCAGGTACACGATGCGTTCTTTCAGCAGCAGGCTATAGATATCGAAGGCGCTCCTGCTCGCGCTGTCGATGACGGTAGGGATGATCATATCAGGCAAAAATGTTGGCAATTTGACGGGCGAATCCCGGTTCGCCATGTAATATCCGGTAAATTTCCCCGAGGCGATGTCGCTCCTGCCGCCGGCCGTAGAAGCGGATCAGGCGATGCGCCAATCGCTGGGCTTCCACCGTTTCGGCAAAGGCGTTGCTGGCCAGCATGCAGGCCTCGACCTCGCGCATGGCCGCCTCATCGAGCTGCCGCAAAAGGTATCGGTCGATCAGCGCGGTTTCTTGCAATTCAATGCGCATAGCTGTGACGTGTTTTTATTTCCTCCCGCACTTTTCCCAGGCATTTGTGTTTCTGAACCGCCGCGGACCTCTTTCCGTTAAAACCAAACCGGCTCGCGAGCTCGTCGAGGGAGAACCCTTGGTAATAGAACGCTTGCAGAAGGTCCAGGCATTTTCTTCCGGATGCGATCAGGGCATCCAGGAGCTGCCGCTCAGGCCCTTCCTCATCGGCATCCTCCGGCGCCGCTGGTTCGTATCCTTCGGCCAGCGGCAGGAAGCTTTCCCGTTTGGCCTTTCGCAGCCAACAAATCCTCGCAATGCCCAAAAGGTATGCCCTGGCTGATACGTTGAGCTGCAATTTACCCGTTCGCTCCTTTTCCATAAAGATCAGAAGTGCGTCATGAAAGCAATCTTTAGCCTGCTCCAGGTTCCCGCCCCGTTTCCGGACCAGGCGCGCAAAATCCGGGAAACTTTCCCGGTACAATCGGACGATTGGATCCTCTGTTTGACTGGTCATCATCCCTGCCGTTTTAGATAAGTGTTCGAAAAAAAGGAAAAATCACCGGCAAATCCAAAAAATTTTCCCGACCCGCCACCCCCGGCGTTGCCATCACCCCCCGCCTCACGACGCCCCACCCCCGCTAATACTTATAAGCGCGGTAATTCGCCATGGAGCTCTTGTATTCGATCACTTTCTGGCCGCTGTTGTAGTTGATATCCAGGATATAACCGGCGGTGCCGCCACCGATAAAATAATCATCCCCGATCTTCTGCACGGAACCCGTCAACCGGGTAAACGGTTCTGGAATATTGAAGTATTTAAAGCTCGTCACGACCTTCTTGCCCTGGTCGAGATGGAATTCGACGATCCGCGAATAGGTCCTGTCGGGCACCAGGCCATCGTCGAAGATCAACAAGGTTTGGTTACTATCGGTGAGCGTCGCATTGTGCTGGCGGAGAAATACCTGGTCGGCCGTCAACGGGAAATCGCTGTTCTTGCCGCCGAGATGCCACATGACGGCGCCGGTTTTGCGGTTGATCTTGACGATCTGGTCCTGGTTCCGCATGGAGCAGATCAGATTTCCGTCGGTCGGGTCGATGATCATCGAATTCATGTGAATATAGTCAGCGGGCAGAGTAGTGTCACTGAAATCATTGCCTTCCACACTGGTGGCATAAAAGGTAGTATCCGAGGTGGCGTCCCAGCTCCAGACGACGACACCATTGCGGACCTCCTCGATCACGGGCGCCACGACCGAGACGTTGGGGGCGGGCGAAAGCCGGGCTGGAATATTCCCCGGATGCTCCCAGTTCCCGATCAGCGCGATGTAGTCGTTATCGGAAACGAGGATGAAATCGTGAATATCGAGCGGCTGGGTCGGCTGAAAAACCTCCGAAGGGAAAGGCGTCACGTTAATTTCCTGTAGCGTGTTGAGATTGCTGTCGGCAATGACGCCATACCCGGCGGGCTCGATGAACTTCGGCGGCCGGAAGGCGGACGGGTCGTTCACAAAGTAGGTATACCGGGTTTTGCCATCGATGACCCAACGATTGAAGCAAAAGGCCTGGCCCGGCGTCGCAAGCCGCTGCAACAACCTGCCGCTCTGGTCCATGACCATCAGCAGGCCCTGGCTGGCCACATTGGCCGGAACGGTCGAGTCATAGGGGGCTGCAAGGATGATCCCCTTTGACGGAGATCCGGTCGAATCGATGGCGTAAATATCCTGGGTCAACGTATCAATGTTGATGGGATGGGAGACCCGGGTCGACTTTTTGCAGGATTCGGTCATGCCAATGACCGAGCAGCATACTAGCGGCACCAGGAGAAAGGAAGGCCTTCTCATTGGATGGTTTTTAAGAGGTGAGCGTTGAGCGGGTAAAATTACACTAACTTCTCCAGGTAGTTATAGCTATGGGTAATGTCCGTCAAAGGCTGGGGAGCACCGTCCTGCTCCACGAAGAAGTATTTCATTCCGGATTCCTTTGCGTTGGCGAAAATGCGTTTAAAGTCGACAACACCCGAGCCCACTTCCGCCGGCGACATGGTTGTCTTGTCCAGGTCCTTGACATGCCACAGCGGATAACGGCCGGGATGGAGTTTGAAGAGCTCAACCGGATCCTGCTTGGCCTTCGTCGCCCATGCAAGATCGAGCTCCATCTTCACCAGGTTCTTATCGGTGTTATTGAGGATATAGTCGAATGGCCGGTGACCCTCCACTACGTCAAATTCGGTTACGTGGTTGTGATAAGCAAACTGGACGCCGTTCTTTTTGCAGGCTTCGCCGGCCTTGCTGAAAACCTCGACGGCGGTCTTTATTTCATCCATCGTACTCACGGGAATACTGGAACACACCAGGTAGCTCAGCCCGCCCTCGGCTGCCTGATCGGCCAATTGCTGATAGTTTTCCTTCAGATTCGGCGCTTTAGGCCGGTTCTTGAACCTCTCCGCCATTTTTCGGATGCGGGCGGAGTCGTCCGCTGTCTTTGCCATCTTCATGATCTGCTCGATCGTGAACGGCGCACCCGCCACGTGGGCGGACCGCCAATGCAAACCGGCATCCTTCACCATGGCGGAGAATTCCTTTGGTGTAAAACCATAAAAATTCCCTTTTTGTGAGCCCGCGCTTTCCACTTCCTTATAGCCGATCGCGGCCACTTTCTGCAACGTTCCTTTCGTATCCGTGGTCATCAATTCGCCAAGCGTATATAATTGAAGCCCGATCGGCCTGGTCGCCGCGGTCGAAAAAATACTGGCCGCACGGCCAAGCTGGGGGAATACGACGGCTGATGTGGTAACGGTTCCTAATTGCTGTAGGAATTTTCTCCTGGATGACATGGCAAAGCGTTTTTTGAGTTTGAAAGGCTGATGTGTGTTTGAGCCACTAAATATACGACATTTCCAAATTCAACCCCTCGCCCACAGTGCATCCATTGCTCCCTGCCCTTCAATGCATTTCCCCACCCCTTAATGCAATTCCCCACCTCTGTCCAGCGGGTTGGGCTTCAGCTTTCGTACCGCCCCCTGCGCAGTGGTCTTCAGCCTGGCCAGGTCAATCTTAATTCGAAATGCTTTCCGGAACGCATCGCTTGGACCCTTCAACAGGATGATCAGCGAGCCATGTTCGCGCGCATAGGGGTTCGTGATACTATCCACCAGCCGGGCCGATTTGAATTCTTTGATAAAACGATGCTCCATTTCCTGTTTGTCGTCCGTGACGAGCAGGAGCACATCAAACCGATCGTAGTCCGGGGGCATCCAATACAGAAAACTGGCGTTGTCGCTGTACGCAGGTGGTAAATGATACTGCGGACCGTAATAGTTCACCGCTCCCGCTTCGCCGTAATTGTCGCAGAACAGCAATGTGTGCGCCTTCTCCACGCTGTCGAGCGACGCGTAGGCGCCGGCCACCTTTTGCGTCATCTCGTCCCAGGACAACATATCCGCAAAGTCCTGCGGCAAGCTATGATCCTGCAGGTCCTCCCAGCGAAGCGCACCAGCTTCCCGCGCCAACGGATGTTCGACATAATATTCGGCGAGAGGGGCCGCGGCCTTGAATGGAAGGAGTAGCGGGACAATCCGGACACCGATGAACAGGCTAATGGCAAGCATTGCCACCTGCCACCATTTGTTCGCCCAGGTTTCCAATACCGGAGCGCCAAATGCAAACAACACCGGGTAGGCTCCCTGCGAGTAATAGCTTTTGCCATGGCCTATTACCAGGAGGGCAAGGGTAACGATGAAACCCCAGGCAATGAAGCGGTATTTCTTTGTACGGGTGACCCAGATAAGGCCTGCCACCCAGGTGAAGATCGTGGCCACATTGTACAGGAGTTGGTCCGTCAAAAAGGTCCGGGCACTAATGTATTGTAACTGGTTATCTTGCAACGTCTTCATGTGGTAGACGACCGGGAAGCCATGCCGCGCTTCCCAGATCAGATTCGGCAGGAAGATCAGAAATCCCAGGCCGATGGCACAATAGAAGGTCCTGTTGGCCAGTACCCTTCGGTCCCAAACGAGAACGAGCCCCGCCAGCAGCCCGACTGCATAAAAGGCCATGGTGTATTTGGCAAGCATGCCCAGGCCAAAACTTATCCCTGCGACGTAGAGGTGGAAGGCCCTCCCCGTCTGCTGATACCTGATCAGCCCATAGGCCAACGCCGTCCAGAAGAGTATATCCAAAAAGTTGGGCTGAAAGAGAAAGTGCATCCTCAGCCACGCCCCTGTTACGAAAGGCATCCAGGCCAGGACAAGTGCGAACCAACGTCCGCCCAGATGGAGCACCAGGCGCCCCACCAGCACATACGTCAGCGCGCCGGCCAATGACGGCCAGATCTTGATCGCCCACATCGCCCCGCCAAGCAAATTGGTGAGCCAGGCGAATACAGATAGCAGCGGCGGCGCTTCCATATAACCCCAGGCCATATGCCGCGCCTCGGCCAGGTAAAGGAATTCGTCCCGGTGCGGTCCCCAGGACGGGTCTTGGAGGAAAAACGGCAGGATCAGCTTGATCACGGCGAGCAGATAGAGGAGGCGAACGGGTTTCATGGCAAAAAGGTAGAAATATCGCGGTACATGGACTCGAATATTTGACCTCAGGCCCAAAATCGGTGACCCGTAGCTGCTTTATCCACCTGCCCGAAGCGGAAATCCGCCTGTAGAAAGCCGGAGGCCTGCTGAAACCCGACCTCCGGCAACACGACCTCCTGAAACCCGAACTCTTCCTGAAACCCCATTTTTCCACCTCAGAGCCGCGAATGTTGCCAATCCCTTCCTGTATAGCGGAACAGGGGCTGAATAGGTATCGAATCGTAGAGATGGTCGAAGGCAGCGTTGAGGGCCGGAGTTCCATAAGGAACGGTAAAAAAGGTATAGGTTCTGTTGTAGTAGGCCAGGCTCGAACTGGAGCAGGGGATAATGCCCTGGAAATACATGAATTGCTGGCCAAAGTCGACGAGGTTTAGGTTAAACGCTATGCGGTTTTCCTTGTCATAGACCTCGAAGCCCTTGTCGTCGTAGTTGAACTTCCCGGCCGCGTTCCTGTATACTTGCCATTTGTTGTCGTTTACGGCGAAAATAAGTCTGCCGCGCAAGTCATAGATCTTCATAGTCAGATGGTACCTCAAATGGTAGATATAGGCGCTGAAGTTACAGACATTGAATAGCGGGAAGACACCGTCGGGAGCGACTACGAATTCACCGTAATTCCAGAAACCTCCACCCCTGTCGCCGAGAACGCCCGTGATTACCGCATCTGTCGAGTCGATAAGAAAAACAAATTCTCCGCAGCTTTCCAGCGGCGAGCCGATCTTACAACGCTTGCGCGATTCCGTTGTCACCGAATCGGTCTTAAGTTGCCCCTTCGTCGCCGCAACATTTCTTTGCGCTGATTCCGGCG
Organism: Puia sp.; assembly: GCA_035572015.1. Lineage (GTDB taxonomy): Bacteria > Bacteroidota > Bacteroidia > Chitinophagales > Chitinophagaceae > Puia. The sequence continues at coordinate 6,605 of DATNBP010000234.1, forward strand.
CCGTTTTATTGCAGGCGATGCTGGCGACAGCGAGCACACAGATGACTGAGGCATACCTTATGAAGATGGAATGATGATTCATACACTAAGTTTAAAGTGAAAAATAAAGTTCGATGGCCGCTGGCAGGTAGCCTATGACCACTGTCATCCTGGGGTATGATCCCCGATGGGGGTTGAAAAACTTACACGAACTATCTTGCCGGCATGAAAAAATTCATAGGCCCCTTCGTTGGGGCGCTGCTTTCATTGCTGACGATGGCTGGATGCGGCCCGTCGGTACACCTCACCGCTTCCTGGCATGATGCCAAGGAACCGCCGGCACGATTTTCAAAGATCCTCGTGCTCGCAATTGGCAAAGACCTCCGCAAAAGGCAGATGGCGGAAACCGCCATCTGCGACGAATTGCACAGACGGGACTTTACGGCCAGGAGCGGGATCGACGAATTTGGCCCATCCTTCGGCCAGGGCGGGGACTCGGCCATGGAATATAGCGCCATGCAAGACAGGGGTTTCGACGGGATACTGACCGTCCGGGTACTCTCCGTGGACGAGCACGATCGCTGGGTGCCGGGCACGACGTACTACGGGCCGATCGGCTTTTACCGGGGCTTCTATGGCTATTACCACCGCGTATGGGGTTACTACTCCAGCCCTGGATACCAGGTAACTGACGTGAAGGTTTTGCTCGAAAGCAATTGCTATCGCGTGTCGACGGGTGCACTATTGTGGTCCGGCCAGTCCGAGGCACTTAGCCGAAATCCCACCCGGGAAACCGCTCACCGGTACGCGAAGAATATTGTCGCGGACCTGCTCTCGAATGGAGTGATCCAGCCATGAGCGGCTCCTGCTTGTCGACTTACCTGCCAGGATCGTAGTGACGGTGACAATCCGCGGAATTCTTCCAAATGGCTGTTCAGGCGCTTAAAGGCTGGAGTAGTTTGAGATAAGTAATCCGCCGCCGGAACCTTATTGCGTAATTATATCCCAAGTGACAAGGGAAGTACAATATGAAGTGGTGCGCTGATTTTGATTTTTTGTGAAAAGGCACGAGAGCGAGCTCGCCAATCTAACAGGTTGGGATTAGTTGCAGAGGTATAATGATGTATGTATTTTTGCAAAAAGAGAGGGTATGCCGGTTATTTGTTCAGTGGACGTTAGCTGCCGATCACTGGCGTCATCCAGCAAAGACAAATACTTGCGAACGCTATTGCGGCTGACGCCCAGGCGGCGGGCCATCTCCCGGATGCCAATACCGTCACCCTTAAGCTGCAGCAGCTGTTTTAATTGTTCCATTACTATAGGCTTTTGTGCCATGCTCCTCGATTTTTTGAGGAGCAAAGGACTGCAAAAAGCCCTTACTACCAATTGCCTGCAGGTGGGTCAACATGCCAGAATGGCAATCACAAAACCGCCGCGGAAAAACCTCTTCAGGTGGGTCAACATCCAAGAATCCGACCCCTCGCAGGCCATGTCGCAATCCTGAAAAACGTTGGCGACACGGTATAAGTCTTTCATATCGGAGGGAAATCGAAAACCTATGTCTGCTTCAGTGGATTCGATAAAGGCAATCGTTGCGCCAGGCAAAATTTTAATTCCTCGCTCAATCCACAACTTCGAAGTCTCCTGAACCTAAGAATTAATATCAATCGGCACTTTTTGCCTTATAAAGAGCTATTTACCCGCCCCGCGATTAAATGTCTGAGCAATCCGACTCCTTTCCTCCACATGTGCAGACGACCAAAATTGAAGTAATTGACCATTATCCTCCAGCGTTTGTCGAAGCCTTTCCATTGGAGATTTGGAAAGCCAGATCTTCAACTGCAATTCTTTAATATGCTGGGGAGTATCTGTCATCTGTTTATCAGATTAAAGGTACGTAAATTCAGTTGTTTGACCCATTTTGAAATATAGTCCCAGTCGAGATTATTTACGACGGTCAGGTTTTTGATATCCTCCATTTGTAGGGCAGATTGAAAGTCCTGTATCCAAATAAGCTTTGATAATAATAGGTCTTCCGGAGATACGACATAAATAGTTTTTCCGAAATAGGTGACCATTAGCCTCCGGTTAAATTCCTCCTGCCTGAATGGATCGTCTTTCAATACAACAAAATCTGCCTTATACCCTGTTGCATGATCAATAATATTGAACATCTTAACAGGGCCCTCGATCGCCTCATTTATGACATCTCTGTCGCAATAAAACCCGTCTTTAAAACTGCTCCCAAAGAGATCTACGTTTTTTGCTTCCAGATGGATAATAAAGTCTATATCTCTGGTCATCCTTGGAACAGTATACAGCCCCATTGCGATACTACCAGATAGCATATATGGAATCTGGTATTGATCCAGAACGTCCGTAATCTTCTGAAAAAAGGAAACCATACCTAGAACAAGTTACAGGGAAAGAAATAAAAAAAGCGAGTTGAATGTAACTCGCTGATTGTCAGTCGGGAAGACAGGATTCGAACCTGCGACCCCCTGGTCCCAAACCAGGTGCGCTACCGGCCTGCGCTACTTCCCGAAAACCATCATGCCATTCCCCGGCCCCGCACTCGGGCAATCCCCCTGAAAGGCTGAAGGTCGGCAAAGGTAGGGAATTTGATGCGAAACCGCCAGGCTTATTCCAGCGTTTCGGGATGAAGCAACCCTTTGGCCGACCCGTGCGTAAGTATTGGCAAATCCCCACAAATCTAAGCCGGTAGCGGGTTAGCGGAAAAGTTGGCATGTCAATTGATATTGGTAGGTTATCCCATTAATTTTGTCGCATTTTCTGTAACTATTACCTAAACAAACTGTCCCGTTCGTCTATAAGAACCCAGTCATGAAAACCTTTACCCGGAAAGCGCTGTTGATTGGCCTTTCCTTTCTCTTGTTGCACTCCCTGCGGGCCCAGAAAATGCTAGATCCCACCGATACACTGGTGAATTATGATTCTACGCATCCACCTGTTCAGCCCCCCTACGGGAAGATCGGCAAATGGGTAAGGACGCCTTCTATGGACTGGAACAGCATTGCCTACAAGGCCTACATCTACAAGGGGTCCGATTTCCGCCTGCATTTTCCTCAGACTTACAAACCGGGCGACGGCAAGAAATACCCGATTCTCGTCTTCTATCACGGGAACGGGGAGATAGGGTCCATCTATGACAATGAAACCACATTGAGGAATGGGGGGCTTCTTTTCCACAAAATGGAGGTACAGAAGATCTTCGACGGATATATTATCATCATGCAGAACCAGTACGGCTGGGGGACCACCCAATTCAACAATATCGATAATCTCATCGATACACTGGTGCAGGAGTATGGCGGCGATCCTTACCGGGTCATCCAGAATGGCCTCTCGGGCGGCGGGCAGGGGATCTGGGAACACCTCTCGGCCGATCCGACCTATTTCGCGGCCGCCTGCCCGATGTCCGCGGCACTTCCGGAATATGCCACCTCGTCGGTTGTCAACACGCTGAAGTATACCCCGATCTGGAACCTGGATGGCGGCCTGGACAGCAACCCCGCGCCGTACACCGCTCAGCAGGTCGCCAACAATTATCTGGCCCAGGGAGCGAACTATGTCTATACCAATTTTCCGAACCTCGGGCACGGAACCTGGGACAGTACCTGGGCCTTGCCTGGCTTCTGGCCCTTCGTCAATAACGCGTATCTGTCCAATCCCTGGCCGCTGTTCAATACGACTCAGTTTTGTCCCGGTCATAACTTTAAAGTGACGCTGGGGATCGTACCCGGCCTCGACGGCTACCAGTGGCGGCGAAACGATTCGGTCATCGCCGGGGCGACTTCCAACTCGATCACGGTTACGCAGCCGGGGCTTTATGACGCCCGGGTTCTCAGAGGTACTACCTGGTCGGACTGGTCACATAAACCGGTTTCCATAATCTCCGGCCTGCCGCCGCTTACTTTTACGATAACGCAGCCGAATTGCACAACCGCATCGGGAAAGATCGTCGTTACAGCACCGGCGGGTGACACGGTATTCTTCAGTCTGGATGGCGGAAACTTCAGCACGAATGGAGTGTTTGACAGCCTGACACCGGGAATCTATCACATCACGGCGCACAATTCCGCGTGTGGCGGTTCCATTTTCACCGATACCATCAAACCGCAACCGGTTACGCCGGGCAAGTTGTCTATCGCAGTCACCCAGCCCTCCTGCACCCAGGCAAAGGGATCCTTCACGATCAACGCGACCGATACTTCCTTCACCTGGAGCATCAATAACGGCCACAGCTACTCGAAAACGACGAAGTACACCGGCCTGTCACAGGGAACTTATCTTGTGACGGCGGAAAGCCCCGGCGGATGTTTGTCGCCGAAAGACACAGTAGTGATCGGACCCTCTTTGTCCGTGCCCGCCGTTCCCCATGTCACGGTCACCCAACCCACTTGTTCCGTACCGACGGGCGCCATTCTCATCAATTCACCGACCGATACCGGGCTGACCTATAGCGTCAATGGAAAGAATTACCAGTCCGGAACGAGTTTCAGGAACCTGGCGGGCGGTCAATACCTGGTGACCGCCAAAAACAACGTTTGTCCTTCCCCGGCAGATACTGTGGCGATCAGCGCAACCAGGGTCATCCCCTCGCCCCCGACGGTAACGCTCGTACAGCCCAGCTGCACGGTCGCTACAGGCCAGATCACGATCACATCGCCGATCGACACTTCGCTGGACTATAGCATCAATGGCTCGGTATTCCAGGCGGGAACGCAATTCCCCGGCGTCGTCCCGGGGAGTTACAAGGTCAGCGTCAGGAATACCGAAGGTTGCGTCTCCTCCCCCACCGGTGCGGTCATCCAACCACAGCCGCATGTGCCGGGCGCGCCGGCAGTTACTGTGCTGCAGCCGACTTGCACTACCGGATCGGGGACCATTCAAATCAAGGGCGCTGACACCACGGCGTTCAGCTACAGTATCAACGGGTCGGGCTATCTCGCTCGATCCACTTTTTCGAACATCGCGGCCGGAACGTATCAGGTAACGGCGCAGAACGCTTCCGGCTGCATTTCTGCCCCGTCTACCGCGGTCGTACAGTCCATTCAGGGTGCCCCGCCGACGCCGACCGTTGTCATCACGCAGCCGACCTGTACGGTGGATGTAGGTGCTATCACGATCACTTCGCCGGTCGGATCCGGCTATACCTATCGGATACAGGATAGCGCGACATTCCAGCCTGTCCCCCTGTTCACGAATTTGAATCCGGGTACTTATTATGTGTCCGTCAAAGAAGGGGAAGGCGGATGTCTCTCGCAGCCATTCACGGCAGTGGTGAAGACTTCTCCGGCCTTGCCGCAGCCGACAGTTGCTGTCACGCAGGCGACCTGTTTGGTGAATACCGGTTCGATCACGGTCACCTCGCCCTCCAACAGCGGGTTGCTCTATAGCATAAACGGCTTAACGTATCAGGCCGATTCGGTGCTCAGCCCTGTTTCCCCCGGCACGTATCATGTAACGGTGAAAGACAGTGCTGGTTGCGTGTCCGCATCCGCCGCGGCGCAAGTCCTCAATCCGCCGTCGAGCTGCTCGAGTTGCGCGGTGGGCGCCCACAGCACCTTCCAGGGCTTCCTGTCGTCTGCCAACCCCGGTAATCCAACCACGGTATGGTTCAACCTCCATGCGAAACTGCAGGCCGGCCAGTTGACCGGGAATGGCGACTACCTCTTGTTTACCGGCGGCAACCTGGTGTTTTCCAACGTCAATGCGTCCTTCGATTCGAGCATTTCGCTGCCCGATGGCGAGATCCTGGCCGACAACGCTACGACGGAGCCGACAACGACCTTTGTAGCCGCGAAGAATTTGTGGGTGACGCGGGTGCCGGTGGGTTACCAGTCGGATGACATCTTCGTCTGCGGCGCCGCTATCAATTCCAGCACCGGCTTTACAGTATCTGGTTCGACCGGCGCAACGATTTTGTCGGGCAGCTGGTCGAGCAACAAGACCGTCAGCTCCCAGTGGTGGTATGGAACTGCCTGCTATCAGCCCATATTCGGGACCACTTCCGTCGGAACCGTCAATGCGGCGGATGGCTCCCCCGTCGGGGGTCACACCGCCGGTACGCCCAACGATCAGGGCGGCAGCCTCGTATCGGGTGGAAGCGGCAGGGGCGGATCCGACTACACCGGAGCCTTCAGCTCGGCGGACGATTTTAATGCCTGCTATGTCCAGCAGCAAGCTCCGGCAAATGTCGACCTGAAGGTGTACCCGAATCCTTATCGCGGGACGGTGTTCTTCAACATCAACAGTTCGGTGTCGGGGACCGGAACGATCGAGTTCTACAACCTGCTGGGTGAAAGGTTAAGCATCCTGGAAAATCTCCAGTTCCGGGCGGGACTCGCGCAAACGATCGACGTACCGATGATGACGATCGGCCAAAGACAGGCCGTGATCTATGTCTTCCGGATCGGAACCAAGCAGATCCAGGGAACCTTATTACCGGCCAAATAACGGCGTACTCGCCCACAGGCGGTTACAGGCCAGCCAAATTCCAGCCACACGCCAGCCACGGCCGGCCATAGGCCGGTTACATGCAACATAGCGAAGGTCCGCCACGACTTTACCGAAACACATTCCATGCGGATCCTCCTCCCTTTCTTCCTGGCATTTACCACGCTCACCGCCGTCGCCCAGCAACCGCCGATGTTACCCGCCGACCAGGCGATCCGGCGACTGGAAACCGATATCCCCCGGCTGCTGCACGATGCCGATGTTCCGGGCTTGTCGATTGCACTCATCCGCGACGGCAGAGTGGTATGGGCAAAAGGGTTCGGAGTCGGCAACGTCGTCACGGGGAATCCCGTGACGACAGGCAGCATCTTTGAAGCGGCCTCGCTCAGTAAATGCGTGTTCGCTTATGCAGTCCTTCGCCTCGTGGACGAGGGAAAGCTCGATCTCGATACGCCGCTCAACCGGTACCTGGGGACGAACTATGATGTGGTGGGGGATGACCGGATCAACCTGATCACCGCGCGGCATGTGCTGACGCACACTTCGGGTTTCCCCAACTGGCGGGACGGCGATGGAACGAAGGAATTGCTGATTCATTTCCAACCGGGAACGAAATGGAGCTATTCCGGGGAAGGAATGGTCTACCTCTCGAAGGTCGTTGAAAAGATAACCGGGTTGCGATTCGAATCCTTTATGCAGCGCTACGCGCTGCAGCCCCTGGGGATGACGGCAAGTTCATACATCTGGAGAAACAGGTTTGATTCCCTGAAAGTTTACCGGCATGATTTGTTTGGCGGCTTGAGCGGCCGGAACCAACCGATTAGCGGAAAGGAAGATTCCCTGCACGATGACGGAAATGCCGCGGCAAGCTTGCAAACGACGCCAACGGACTATTCCAAATTCCTCATCGCCGTCCTCAACGGTACCGGCCTGAAAGCATCCACCTGGGAAGCGATGCTTCGCCCCCAGGTCCGGGTCGACGCCAAATATCCTTCGATCGCCTGGGGACTGGGTGTCGGATTGGAAACCATGCCCGAAGGGACCTATTTTTGGCACTGGGGCGACAACGGCGATGCGAAGGCTTACTATACCGCGTTTTTGCCGAACCGCAGCGCCGTGGTATACTTTGCCGATGCCGATAATGGGCTTTCTTTTGCGCGGGAAATCCTCGCGGACGCGCTTGGCGGGGACCACCCGGCCCTTGCCCACCTCAACTATGAGCGGTATAACTCGCCTGGTCGCCTGCTGACGAAAGCAACCATGGCAAAGGGCGCCGCCGAAGCGCTGAGAGAATACCGGGAGCAGCGGGAAAGGACCAGGGATACGATCGACGAACGCGAGATCAATTCCATCGGCTACCTCCTGATCCGGCAAAAGAAACTTGACCAGGCGGTCCTGATGTTCACTCAGAACACGGAAGATTTTCCGGATTCCTGGAATGTATGGGACAGTCTCGCGGAAGCGTATATGGATCAGGGTAATAAAGAGCTGGCGATAAAATATTATGAAAGATCGCTCCGACTCAACCCGGATAATACCAACGGCGCGACACAGCTGAAAAAGTTGCGCTAGCGCAGACAACCGACGGTGGCGCTCAGGACACCGGCATCTTCCGGTTTGCCGGGCGCCATGCCCAGGAGAGGACGGCCATGGCCAACAACACCAAATTCACCACTACATGCCAGGCGGGCATCCCGCTTACGGCGTTGGATACCGCCGCACCGCTCATATTGAATACGATACCGGCGTAGGCCCATTCTTTTGCGAGGCGGAGGCGGGGCAGGAGGATGGTGATCCCGCCAACGAGTTTCCAAAATCCCAGAATGGTTACAAAGAATGCCGGGTAACCGAGATGCATGATCCCTTCAACGTTTTCATGGGCCCCAAGCAACTGGGCGACGCCGCCTGAAATGAGCGCAAGTGCCAGCAGCGCGGTGAAGACCCAGTACACAACCCGCCGCGTTAGCGCCGGGGTGGACGACGCCGAAGACGCCAACGGTGAAGCCGGAACGAGGGACCGGCCGGGCAGTTTCCGGCTCTCCGGACGCATGGCCCATGAGACGACTGTCAGAATGGCCAGGAAGAGCGGACTCCAGGCCTCCCTGGCGTCGCCGGCCATCAAATGCGACGCGACGGCGCCCGAATACACGAGAAAGATGCCGGTATACGCCCACTCTTTGACGCGCTGGAAACCCGGGGCCGCAAGCGCGATGACAGCGGGGACTTTCCAGATACCAAGGATGGTCAGCAGGTAATACGGATAGCCCAAATGGTCGAATATATCTCTGACGAACCTGATCCGCGCCAGATCCCACTCGGCGCCGACTGCCGTCTCGAGAACGACAAGGCCGGTGGCGACCCAATAAATCGCCGGCCGGATGAGAGAGGAGGCCGGCCGCGTAAGTTTCATTTCTTGCATAAATAACGGTTTTATAGGCTAATATGGCTCGGAAACGCACCGATTGGACGTCCGCATAAAAATTTTTACCGGCAGGTGACGGATCACCAGTGTATTCCCGCCTTTCCTTACCGGATCTCCCGCGTGACCCCTTTGCGATTCGTGATATCCGCGCTGGTCACGTCCGGAGGAAGACACAGGAAACGCCCGGACTGGGAGAGGAAAGAGGAGCCATAATACAGCTCCGTCCGCTGTATCCTGCCATCCCTGAAATGCAGCAAGGCGCTGACATCGTCAGGCAGGACGGAGACAAGGCGCGGGCTGCCTTTCAGCGCGTACAGCTTCAATGGTCCGCGGTTCTGGCTGGCAGCGACGAGGTACCGGTTCCCGGCGCCGCGGAGCTTGACCAGGGCCTTCCCGTTGCCGGGGATATAGATGCCGCTTTTCAAAATGGGCACGGGGATAAAATGGCCTGCCCCATCGCCCTTTAGTAACAGGCCGTTCAGGGCGTCATAACGACCGGTGGCGACCTCGGTGCCATAGTCGTTGCCGGTAATAAGGACGTCGGGATTGCCGTCGCCGTCGAAATCATCGACGACCATTCCGTTCAGGACAGAGACCTGGGCCGCCCTGGGCAGCGGAATAAGCGCAAACTTGCCCCCACCGTCATTCCGCAGGTAGCAGGACTGCAACTGATTGGCCTCCAGCCGTAAGGCGCCACGGCGTTGGTCCGGCGTCAGGATATCGTCCATCGTTGCGACGGCAAATGGCTTGTAAGTAGGGAACCTTTTCTTGATGATGGGGAGCTGGCGGGCGATATCGTCGCGGCCAAAAGCCGGAAATTCCCTTTTATTACCTTGCTGGTCCGGCAAAAAGACGGAAGGAATGGCGACATAGCCGCCCGAATGGGAGAAGTCCTTGGCCGTGATACAAACCGGGTATTGGGGATCGGCCTGGTAAAAAGAATTCAGTCCGACATTCCCGACTATGTAATCCATCCGCCCGGTGTGGCGGAAATCGCCTGCGACGATCGAGTTCCACCAACCCGACTGGCCGGCGATGCCTGTAGCACCAGTGACATTGACGAACTTTCCGTTGACGTTCCTGAAAAACGTGACCGGCATCCACTCCCCCACTACGATCAGGTCGGTCTGGCCGTCACCGTCAAAGTCGGTAAACAGCGCATCACATACCATCCCGATGTCCGTCAGACCGGGCGCCACCTCGGCAGTGACGTCAGTGAACCGCGCGTGGCCGTCGCGCGAGTCGTTGCGGAAAATATGGCTGCTTACTGGTTTCGGATACTGCCCCGACCGGACGCGGCCCGACACGAAAAGATCTATCTTTCCGTCATTGTTGATATCCGCGCCCCGGACGCAAAGTTTGCTGCCCAGACCGGCGGGTAGTGCGGCAGAATCAGCCGTGAACCGTCCGTGGCCGTCGTTCAGGTACAACATGTCCTGGAACCCGCTGCTATCTCCGGCCGCTCCATACCCGCCTCTTGCGAAATACAGGTCCGGTTTGCCGTCTCCGTTCGCGTCGAATACCAGGATACCTTCGTCCTTATAGTAGTTGGACTCCGCTTTGACGTCCGGAAGCAGGTCCTTTTGGACAAATTTTCCATCCGGCTGCTGGAAGAGCAACGTGCAATGGTTGATTTGGTTCCCGCCGATCACCAGGTCGTCAAGTCCGTTGCCGTCGAGGTCGCCGACAGCAAGCGCAGGGCAGTATTCCGATAATTTGTGCGGCAGGAGCGGCTGCACGTTGAAATCGATAAAGTCGATATCGCGGTGCCGATAACTAATGCCGGCGTCCGCGGTGACGTCCCTGAATTGCGGGTGTGCTGCAAGAGCGGGATGGGTGTGATCGTCGGGCGTGTGAGCGGCCGACAGGCTGACGGTGATGGTTTGATCGGCTTTCACGCGGGCGATCGTCTGATGCATCCCGTTGTACCAGTGAACGACGACCGAGTCGATATCGGCGTGCGGACCCAGCCCGAAATGTGCCCGGCACGGCATGGTCGAAAGATACCCGCGATATGGATTGTTGTCATAAACCTGCTGCTTGCCGTGGTCGTAGATGATAGCCGCCACCGCGCCGATCCCATCGATATTCGCCGGCCCGCCCCTGAAGCGGATATCGAGATAATGCGCGCTGTCCCTGTCACGGCTGCGATTGCGATAGACAAGCGCTTCGTCGTTGATATTGTTGATGACCAGGTCCAGGGCGCCGTCGTTGTTCAGGTCCACTGCCGCCGCGCCGTTTGAAAAGGTCGGCAGCTCCAGACCCCACGCAGCTGTTTCGTCCGCGAAACTCAGATCGCCCGAATTGCGAAAGGCGTAGTTGTGCAGTTTTACCTGCGGTATCAGCCCGATAAGGCTTTGTTTGGTGACCAGGGCCGTGGCCTGCCGGCGATACGCATTGAAGTCATGATCCGATACGTCCCGGGGGAACCCGTTGGTAATGATGAGGTCGCGGTAACTGTCATTGTCGAAATCGGCGACCACGGGCGTCCAACTCCAGTCGGTTTGTGAAATGCCGGCCATGAAACCTATTTCGCTGAAGGCGGGGTCGCCGACCGAATCGTCGGGCCCGACAGAGGGCCCCTGGTTTAGCTGCAGCGTATTGCGGACATATTGGTACTGGTATCCGTAACGGTCGAAGTTCTGATAGGTATAGGTGCTGTTCGCACCGAGCATCATTTTTTTCCGGTAGTTATCTTCCGGATTCATGTCCAGCTCGATGACGTCGGGGCGGCCATCGTTATTGATATCTGTCACATCCTGCCCCATTGCGTTGAACGAGGTATGTTTGAAATAGTCCTTCACCCGGTTCGTGAATGTCCCGTCGTGATTATTGATGTACAGGATATTATTGGACAGGAAATCGTCGGAGACATAGATGTCCTTCCAGCCATCCTGGTTGATATCGCAGATGGTGGCAGCGTGACCGTAACCTTCGAAGGTTATGCCGGCCGCCGCGGAGACGTCATGATAGACGCCGTGTTTCAGGACCGGGTCCCAATCGTTGCGATAGAGCCGGCCGATGCTGGGCGCAGCGCCGCTGCTGTTCCGGTGAACGAAATCGGAGGGGTTATTGCCGTTCGACGCCTCGTTGACCGTCAGGTACATGTCCAGGTCCCCGTCGTTGTCGTAGTCAAAGAAGCTTGCCATCGTCGACTGGACGTGGATATCGAGACCATATTCCGCAGCCATGTCCTTAAAGTGGGGGATGCCGTCCTTGTCCGGCCCCTGGTTGACATAGAGGATATTGCGGCGGCGCGCAGGATCCTTGTAAATGGTATTGCAGATGTAGATGTCCGGGAGGCCGTCGTTGTTGATGTCTACGATCGCCACCCCCCTTCCCCACCTGCCCATTCCGCCTACGCCGGCCTTTTCGGTGATGTCCTCGAAAACAAAATTCCCTTTGTTCAGATAGAGCCGGCAGGGCACCATATTCCCGGTAAAAAAAATATCCTGCAACCCGTCGTGGTTGAAATCGCCGATGCCGACACCGCCGCCGTTGTAGATATTGACGATATCGAGCGGATTGATCGAATCATTTTCATGGATGGCGTTGTTGAACGTAATGCCGGAATGCGCGGAGGGGATCTGCTCAAACAAAGTGTCGCCGTGGGTACAGGAGCATACCCAAAACAGCGACACGGGGACCAATAGGACGCTGGCGACTCTTCGGATCAATAACTCGGGTTTTGTTTCAGGTTCGGGTTCAAAGAGATCGCAGATACGGGGATCGGCAGAATGTCTTTGTTCGGTGGCAGCGTAGTCATCCATACGCCATGGGTTTTACCGTCAGCGGTCGGGCCGTAAGGATAGACGATCTGGTTGGTGCTCGATGTCGTGCCATAGGCGTTTTGGATGAATGTTGAAGCGATCCCCGGACCTGCCCGGCGAAGATCGTACATGAGCGAGTACTCTCCGGTCAGTTCGTGCCGGTATTCGCTCAGGACCATCTGCATCGGATCGGTGATCGGCTGAGTGGGCTTCCCATCCCAGGTGAGCCCATCCTGCATGACCGCCGGCGCGGTTCCACCCCAGGCGCGGTCGCGGACCCTTTTGAGGTCGGCCATGGCATCGGTGATGTCGCCCGTGTGGACTTCGCATTCCGCCTTGTCGAGCAGGATTTCCGCGTAACGCAAAAGTATTTGATTTTGTCCACCGAAGATCGCGGACGTACCATTGGCCCCGGTCAGCGTCGGGTCCCTCCATTTCTTTACATTGTAGTAACCCGAGCGGGGCGTTCCGTCGAGCCCATACCAGGGATGAGCGATCGTGCCGATGGTGTTGATGGGGTTGCCGAGACCGTCGGAGTAAACCGTCGGGTTTGTTTGATAGCTTGCTTTGACGACGGCATAGCCTTTGATGCCGCCCCATTGTTTGATGATCCCCGGGCTGACAAGGGAATCGCCGGGTCCGCCGATCGTGCAGGCCCGGCGCAGGTCCCCTGCCTGGTAGGAGTACCAGAGACCGGGATTTCCGTAGTCATAGCCAAAGCCGCTGATCTCCTGGGGCCAGCTGAAGTCGTCGATCCAGGCTTCCTCGCCGCCGTCCTGCCACCCGCCATCCCAGCTCTGCGACCCATATACGTTGAATTGCACCTCGAAAAGCGATTCATCGCTGTTCTGATGGTCGAATTCACCCACGTCTACGAAATTAGGAAGCAGGTGATAGTTGTTGGTCAGCTCGGGGTTGTTAAAGGCTACCAACGCCGAGTCATAACGACCCAGCCACATTTGGGCGGCGCCCTCGAACCCGTATGCGGCTCCTTTTGTTGCCCGGCCGATGTCGGCGGAAGCGAGTTGCGTTTTGGAAAGAAGGAGGTTTTCGGCGAGGTGCATGTCGGACACTACCTGGATGAAAACCGAATCCTGCGTAGTCCGCGGCGCCAGTCCGTCGCTGCCGGTCTTGAGCTCGAGCGGAACGCCGCCAAAAGTACCGCCGAGATAGTAGTAGGTCATGCCGCGGAGGAAATAAGCTTCGCCTTCGAGGCGGTTGGCAAGGGAGTCGGGAAGCACCCCGCTCGCCCTGGTCGACGCGATCACGTCCAGCGCCGCATTTGCCCGGGCGATCCCGATATAGGCATTGTTCCAGAATGTGGGCAACGCATAGAAGTCGGCGCCGATGCCGTAATAGTTCCAGACGATATCGTTCCCGTTGTTGTACCAGTCATGCGTCAGGAAGTTAGCGTAATACCAGATCGACTTTTTTAACAGGTCGCTGCTTTGGTACGTGTCATAGATGGCATTGACGATCTGGACGACCTGGCTGGGTTTCTGAAATACCGCATCGGACGTAGCGGCAAACGTATCCGTTTGGTTCAAAAAACTCTTCTTACAGGCAAAAGGCGCGGACACCACGACGATGGCCAGGCAAAAAGCAATGATCTTTATATATAGTTTCATATCCTGCTGGATTGTTTTATTTGAATGCGACGTTCATCCCTAGCGTAAAATACCGGGATGACGGATAGGTCCCGTTATCGATCCCGTTCTGAGTGGCGTTCCCGCCCTGAAAACCGATCTCGGGATCGAGCCCCTTATATTTTGTAACGGTGAGAATGTTCTGGGACGAAAAATACAGCCGAAGTTTTGATAACCGCGCCCAATCGAGCAGCCTGGCGGGAAGCGTGTAGCCGATGACCAGGTTCTTCAACTTTACATAACTCCCGTCTTCGACATACGCACTGGAGGCGACATTGCTGCCGATGGCGTCATCGTTCGAGGTGATCCGGGCGTAGGTGTTCGAGTGATTTTCCGGTGTCCAGGCATTGGCCAGGTAGTTCTGGCTGATGTTCTCGACCCCGACGAAACTGCGGTTCTGGAAGCTTTCGAGCGAGCTTTCCGCAAAATTGAAGATCTTATTGCCATAACTGCCGTAGAAATAAAGGTTGATATCCCAGTTGCCATAGGTGGCGTCGAGGTTCAGACCGGCATAGAACTTCGGCAACGGACTCCCCAGCGGCACCTCGTCCGATGCATTGACCGTGTGGTCGTTGTTGACGTCCGCGAAATACCGGTCACCGGGCTGCGTGATCGTCTTTTGGTAAGCGGCATACCCATTGGCGACCGCGGTTGCGTTAAGCGCATCGATCTGTGACTGGGTCTGAAAGATGCCCAGCGATTTATAGCCATAGAACTCTCCGATCGGCTGCCCCGGCTTCGTCACACTGAAGGGATTCCAGCCGTCGGCAGGGATCTGCGTGGTCGGGTTGCCGAAATTGGGCAGCTGGCTCGTACCCGAATTGATGCTGGTCAGCCGGTTGTAGACCGTGGTCAGCGTAAAGTTCGCACCCCACGTAAATCCCGTCGCGATAGTATGGTCGTACGCGATGGCGATCTCTACGCCTTTGTTGTCCATGCTCCCGACATTCTTCGTCAGGAAAAGATAACCCGTTTGTGGCGATGCGGGGAAGGTCAGCAGGAAATCCTTTGACTTCCGGTTGAACCAGTCGGCGGTCAGCCGGAGACTGCCCTGGAGGAAGGCGGCATCCATACCAAAATCGGTTTGGTAGTCGGTCTCCCATTTCAGAAAGGGATTGGCCGGCTGAATGGGATAGATACCGGGATTGTAAGTCTTCGGCACGCCAAAGGTGTAACCGTAGTTGGGGGCGGTATTCGCGCCCGAGCCGGAGGCGAACAGCGGCAGGTATTGGAAGGGCGCGATGGTCTGGGAATTGCCGACCAGGCCATAGCTGCCGCGGAAAGAGAGGTCGTCAAGCCAGTTGACGTCCCGCAGGAAAGACTCGTTCTTGATATGCCATTTCACGGCGCCCGACGGGAAGATGCCATATTGATGACCTTCGTCAAATTTAGACGACCCGTCCCGTCTGATGGTGCCGGTAATAAAATAGCGCTCATCGAAATTATAGTTGAGCCGGCCAAATTCCGATGCCAGTGTGGTGACCGTCTCGCCGTTCCGATAGGGTGTAAAGACGGCGGCAGTGCTTTGGCCAAGGTCCATGATCGTATTGTTGGGAGGGACTCCGCTGCCGCCCATGGAATCGAGCAGATCCTTTTGTGCGGTTAACCCTGTCACGAAGCTGATCGTATGTTTCCCGAATTGGTGATCGTAGGACAACGTGTTTTCCCACAGCCAGTCAAAATCGTTGGCGATGGTTTGGTTGTAAGCCGCGTTTTGGGTAGCGCCGGCCTGGGCGCCGTATTGGTTCACCAACCGGTCGTCCTCCGGCTGGAAATAGTATCCGGAATACGTATTCGCCGTGATGCCGGCGTTGGTTTTGATGCGCAGCCCGTCGAAGATGGTCACCTCCAGCGAGGAGGTCAGCAATACGAAATTGGTGAGATTCTGGAACCGGTTCGTCCGGATGCTGTACAAGGGATTGGAGTATTTGGCCACATAGGTATAGATCGGGTTGAAGAAACCGTAATTGCCGTTGCCGTCATAGATCTGATTGGTTTTGGCGTTCCCGCTGTCGAGGGTCGGCGGCAGTTCGCTCAGCGCGAGCAGATTATTGCTCCCGTTATACCCGAATGGCGTATTGTAGTCCGTGCGGGAATACTTGAGGCTGGTGGAAGACCTCAGCCATTTGACCGGTTGATAGTCGAGGTTAATGCCGGCGGTCAGGCGCTTGAAATAGGAACCCTGAACGATGCCTTTCTGGTTGTAAAACCCGATCGACGCAGCCGTCTGGACCTTGTCGCTTCCGCCGCGGATGGCAAGGCTGTAGTTTTGCGTCAGGCCCGGCCGGTAGAGCGCATTTTGCCAGTCGACGGTGTGCAGGGCGGAGGGGTCTTTCCAGGCGGAAAAAGATTGGAAATTGCCGTTGGAAGCAGCGGCAACCTGGTTGGCGACGGTCGCGAACTGGGATGCGTTCAGCACCTTGTATTCTTTCGGACGGCCCTGCAGCGCGTCATAGCCGTCCAGCGTCAGTTGAACGGCGCCTTTCCGTCCCTTTTTGGTCGTTATGATCACCACCCCGTTTGCGGCACGGATGCCATAGATGGCGGTGGCGGACGCATCCTTCAGGATGTCGATCGTCGCAATATCGTTCGGATTGATATTATTGATACCTCCGGTCTCGAGGGGATAACCGTCGACCACATACAGCGGCACGTTGCCATTGCTGGCGATGCTACCCGTACCCCG
>DATNBP010000235.1:0-11456 GCA_035572015.1 Puia sp.
AAAAGTCTCCGCATAGCGGCTGCTCAGCCGGTAATTCCCCGCCTTGATGGTCACGGTCTGCCGGTCCCCGATGGTCAGCACTTTGTAGATATCCGAATCGCTGATATCGGCCAGTTTTGAGTGCGCGGTCACGCGATACTCGCAGACCCCCTGGAACCAGTCCTGCGCTGGCGCGAACGTCACCCACCCCAAGCCCAGCAAGGTCAGGAGCCCCCGCGTTAAAAAGTCCCTGAGGGGTAATAAATCCACACTGGCGGCCCGGCCCATATACTAACTGTTTGTTTACCTGCACATTGCGTCTGGCAGGGTTTTAGAACCAAGATACTTCAAAACAATCATTATGAAGCACACGATCAGGAACGTGTTAGGCGCTGGCCTCTTCATAGCAACCATAGCCTTCTCGCTGTCCGGCTGCTACGAAGGCCGGTACTATCACCATTATCATCACCATACCCGCGGCTGGTACGATAATCACCACCAGCCGCCGCCGCCTGGAGTCCGGTGGGACGTCGACGTCGATGTCCACTGATCCCGCTTACTCCCCGGCATCTTTTCGACCCGGAGATCTTCCGGGTCATTTTTTTATATCTTCGGTGCCAAAACTATCCATTTCTTCGGTGCGTCGACCATCCAGAAAGATCCTGCTTCCCCTGCTTTGCTCGTTTCTCATGCCGGGGATCAGCTTGCTCAACAACAACGTCTTTTCAGCCACCGTCGAGCCGCGGCGCGTCATCGGCTCGTGGTTGCTCGGATTCTTTTTCCTCCTGCTGCTCTGGGCCATCGACCAGTGGATCGCCGACCGCTTCAATGCCGCCAAACGTCCTGACTCACCGGCACCATCCTCGTCGAAAGCGGTCCCCCTCCGCCTGACCATCCAAATGGCCGTGAACCTTGTCCTTATCGTTCTCTTCATCCGCTCCTTCGACGCGCTCGATGGTCTTCGCATCAACCTTCATTCGACGCCCCTGCTCGGATTCATCAAACTCACCCTGGCCTCCCTCGTCATCCTCTCGGTCCAGGCGACGCTCGCTTCCCTCGCGGAAAAGGAAGATATTCTTCTCGCGAATGCGGAGCTGCAGAACGAGAACCTGCGCACCCGCTTCGAGGTGCTGAAACAACAGGTCAACCCGCATTTCCTCTTTAACGCCCTCAGCACCCTCCGGATCATGGTCCGGGAAAAAGACGACCGCGCCGAACCCTTTATCCTGAAACTCTCCGACCTCTACCGCCAGCTTCTGGGAAAGAACACGGGGCAAACCGTTTCGCTCACCGAAGAGCTCGAGTTCCTGCAATCCTATATTTATATGGTCCAGGCGCGTTTCGAGTCCCTGCTCCACATCGACATCGATATCCGGCCGGAGAGCCTTGACCGGAAGATCCCGGCCTTCAGCCTCCAGTTGCTGATCGAAAACTGCATTAAGCACAATATCATCTCCGCCGCCCGTCCCCTATATATCCGCATCTTTCAGCAACAAGAAGACCGCATCCTCATCGTCAACAACCTTCAGACCCGGCCATCGGCGGAAGAATCATCCGGGATCGGCCTCGACAACCTGCGCAAACGCTATGAGTTGCTCCAGGTCCGGGACGGCGTGACCATCCATAGATCCGACACCGAGTTTTCCGTCAACTTACAATTGCTGTAAATGAACATCCTGATCGTTGAAGACGAACCGCGCACCGCCCGCCTTCTCAAAGAATTCATCCTTGCACTGGACGAGGCCAACGCGGTACTCGACATCTGCGACAGCGTCGAAAGCACGGTCCAATTCCTGAAGACCAATACCCACCGCCTCGACCTCCTCTTCATGGACATCCAGCTCGCGGATGGAACCAGCTTCGATATCTTCCGGCAATTTCCCCTCCAAACCCCTGTCATTTTTTGCACGGCCTATGAAGACCACCTGCTCGAAGCCTTTAAATCCAACGGCATCGATTATATCCTGAAGCCGTTTCACGAGAAGGATATCGAACAGGCGTTCCGTAAACTCGACCAGATCCGCCAATCCCTCCTCCTCACGCCCAGCCTTCCCGTGCGGATAGAACACGCCTTCGCCAATCGCGCCCAATCCTCCTTCCTCGTCAAATTCCGGGAAAAAATGTACCCGGTCGCGGTCCGCGACATCGCGGCCGTTGCGCTCGAAAAGGAAGTGGTCTATCTCTATACCTTCAGCAAGGAAAAGCATGCCATCTACCGCCCGATCGACGACATCGAAGCCGCCCTGGACCCACTGACTTTCTTTAGGATAAACCGGCAGATGATCCTGAACCGGGAGGCCATCCTCGAAATGGAACCTTTCTTCAACCGCCGCGTGATCGTTACCCTCAAAGTCGCAACCCACGAACGGCCGCTGGTCAGCCGCCTCAAGGTCACTCCCTTTCTCGAATGGGTCGAAAAGGCCTAGCGCGCTGCACCAGGAGGCCTGGCGCGCTACGCCAGAAGGCTTGGCGCGCTACGCCCGGCTGCCAATGCCGCCATCCGGTCATTTCAACGCCCTATTTGTACAATTCAGGGCGAATCTTCCACCGAACGGCCCCGCCGCGACGACCTTTGTGTCAGCCTTAAGCATATACTTATGCGACAAACCTTATTGCTATTAGTCACCTCCCTGGCGATCACCCGCGTGCCCGCGCAAATCACGTTTCATTCCCTCACCGAAGTCTGGGCCGCTGCGCTAAAAGACAACCCGACCCAACAGGTCTACCGGCTAAAGACCGGCCAGTTGACGGCCGAGTACCGCGCCGCGGAATCCTACCTCTATCCCCAGGTCGGCGGCGCCTTCACCGGCCAGGACAACCTGAAACTCACCGTTACCCCCGTCCCCGGTGAACTCATCAACCAGCCTGGCAAGACGCTATATCTAAGTTTCAGCAAGCATTATGTCTACAATGCCGGCATCAACGCGACGGAGAACATCTTCAACTGGCAATCGGTCCTCCAGTCGAACATCGCGCACGAAAATATCGCCCTCAACAGCCTTCAGCAGCAGGCTTACGAGCAAAACCTGAAGGCTTCGAGCGCAGGGTATTATTTCTCCGCGCTCATTGCCGCCGCATCTCTTCGCGTCGCCGACCAGGACCTCCGGCTCGCGGACAGTATCCTGGCGACTATCCGTGGTCGCTATACGCAGGGTCTCGTGGACCTCGCGGCGGTCCACAGCGCGGAGATCAACGTCAACAACGTCCAACTCGACAGGATACAAAGCAGCCAGTTATACCAACAGGCTGTTCAGAACCTGAAAATCCTGACCGGCTGTACCGCGCGGCAATCCCTCACCCTTTCCGAGCAGCTCGCGATCGATAGCCCGTCCGACGACACGGCCGCCGCCATGCCGGCAACCACGTCGCCCCTCCCCGCAGCCACAACCCCCGGCGCCACGTCCCTCATCCCAGCCGCCCCCAACCCCGGGCCGAACCTGTTCCCCGGGCCGGACCGAAACCTCGACGTCTATTCCGCCAACACCCGGCTGGCCCAGCTCCAGACCAAATTGGCCAAAGCGGCCTCTTACCCCACGCTGTCGCTCAGCGGGTTTGTGGGTTCCCAGCAATTCAGGGACGATTTCGGGCTGACTTTCGGCGACAAAGCCTGGAATGACTACCGCTATCTCCAACTCAGCCTCAACGTGCCGATCTTCACGGGTTTCTATACCCGCAATAAGTATCGCAGCGCGCAGGCCCTCGCACGGGTCAACGCCGAACAATATCGCGCCGCGGTGGAACAAGGCAAGATCAACGACAGCCTCCTGATCACCACCTATGACAACTACCGCCTGCTTGCCGCCGCTTCCGGCCGCAATCTGCTCCTGTACCGGGAGAACGTGGAGCTGTCCCGGCAAAAATTCGAGGAGGGGCTGGTCAGTGTCGATACCTGGCAACGGACCTTCGAAGACTACCTGCATGCCGAAAACACGCATTTGAACAACCTTTCTCTGATGTACTCGGCCATGTCCTCGATCATTTCACGAAATCCCAACTGACAGTACAATGAAACTTATCCCATACCTCCTTTTGATCATCACGGTTGCCGGCTGCACCCAGCAAGAGGCGATCCGGCCCGAACACCGGAATATCGTCGACGCGGTGTTCGCAAGCGGGAACATCGAATCCAAAAGCCAATACCATATCACGGCTTATGCCGATGGCTATCTGGCGCAATCCTTCGTTTCCGAGGCCGACAGCGTTCGCAAAGGACAGCTCCTGTTCCGGATCTCCGACGACGTCCAACGAACGCAGGTCGAGAACGCCGCAACCAATTACCGGTATGCGCTCCGGAACGCATCCGTCCAAAGTCCCCGGATCCAGCAGCTCGAATCCCAGATCGCCCAGGCCAGGCAGAAAAAGGCCACCGATTCCCTCAATTTCCTCCGGTATCAGCGGCTGTTGCCTTCGCACGCGGTCGCCCGGGTCGATTACGACAATGCCCGCCTCGCCTACGATGCCTCGTCATCCAACCTGACCGTCCTGCAAAAGAACCTCGAAGACCTGCGCACCGACCTGGCGCAGAACACCGACAACACGCGGTCCCAATATCGCATCCAGCAGGAGAACAGCGCGTACTACCAGCTAACCAGCGAGGCGCCGGGCCGGATCCTCAACGTCTACAAGAAGAACGGCGATCTTATCCGTAAAGGCGATATCGTCGCGGAGCTCGGGACGGGCCGCCTGCTCGCCAAACTGGAGATCGCCGAGGAAGATATCCGACGGATCGCGCCGGGTCAACGCGTCCTGGTCTCCCTCAACACGGAGAAAGACCGGATCTACCGGGCAACCGTCACCAAGATCTATCCTGCGTTCGACACCGGCCAGCAAGCCTTTATCGCAGAGGCGGACTTCGACGACACGCCGCCTTCCCTGCGCGACGGCACACAGCTCCAGGCAAACATCGTCATTGGTCAAAAGGACCGCGCGCTGGTGATCCCCACCGCCTGCCTCCTCCCCGGCGATTCGGTGATCCTCTCTCCCTCCGGCGACCATCACGCGGTCACGACGGGAATCCGTACCCTCGAGTGGACGGAGATCCTCGGCGGCATCGACAGCAGTCAATCCCTCGAACCGGTTAAAACGATGAAGTAATGCGCCTGCCGATCAATACCCGCATCGCACAGGTCTACCTGTTCTCGAAACTCAAGCAGACCGTCATCGCTATCCTGGGTGTCACCTTCGGCATTTCGATGTATGTCTTCATGAACAGCTTCATGCGCGGAGTGAACGAAGCGCAGAACCGCCTTGCGTTCAGCACGCTCGCGCATGTCCATGTGTACAACGACCGGCCGCCGGACCGCAGCAACCTCGTCCGCCTGGCCTACCCGCCGGGAACGATCGCGAATATCCGCGATCCGAAGGTGATCAAGTACACGGAAGGCATCCGCAACTCGAAGGAGATCATACACTATATCCGGCAGCAACCGGAGGTAACGGCGATCGCGCCCGAGGTCAACGTCAACGTCTTTTTCAAGAACGTCGGCAACAAGATCAACGGCACGCTCTCGGGCGTAAACGTCGCCGCGGAGGACCGGCTTTTCGGCAGCGCAGCCATGATGACCGTGGGGAATTGGAAGGAATTAGCCCGGCGGCCCGATGGCATTATCCTGGGCGCCGAACTCGGCGAAAACCTGAGCATAAGCGTTGGCGACAACCTGAATATCCTGACGTCCGACGGCGTCTCGCGTACCTACAAGGTCATCGGCATGCTGCGAACCAATCTCGCCTCGGTCGACAGGACCAAGGCCTATGTCTCGATCGGCGCCGCGCGCCAGCTGCTTGCCCGAAACCAGGACTATGTTACGGACATCCAGGTCCAGATCAAAGATTTCGAGGAAGCGAGGCCGCTGGCTTATCGCATGGCCGCGGTCATTCCCTACAAAGTGGAATCCTGGCAGATGGCCAATGCGCAGTTGGAAGCCGGTTCCAACCTCCGCGACGTGATCGCGCTGGCCACCTCCCTGACGATCCTTATCGTCGCCGGATTCGGCATTTACAACATCATGAACATGATGATCAACGAGAAGATCCGCGAAATCGCGATCTTGAAAGCCATGGGGTTCGCGGGACTGGATATCCGCCGCATTTTCCTGACGCAGGGCACGGTCATCGGCGTCATCGGCGGCATCTTCGGGATGGGCCTGGGTTGGGCCGTCTCCGCCGCAGTCAACAGCGTGCCTTTCAATGTCGCAGGGCTGGCCACCCTTCCGATGTCCTATGACCCGACCGACTATAGCCTTGCGTTCTTCTTTGGCCTCATCACAACATTCATCGCGGGGTACATGCCGGCCCGGAAGGCCAGCCGCATCGACCCTGTCACTATCATAAGAGGATAACATGCCCGCACCCGACCTACCCATCCTGACCGCAAGCCACCTCGTCAAATACTTTTACGAGCCCGAAAAATTTCAGGTGCTGCGCGACGTGACTTTCGAGGTGAAAAAGGGAGAGTTCCTTGCGCTGGTCGGTAAATCCGGCAGCGGCAAGTCCACGCTGTTGTACGTGCTTTCCACGATGGACACCGATTACGAGGGACGGCTTCAGATTGCCGGCACCGAGGTGACGGGCCGCAGCCAGAACGAGCTGTCCGCTTTTCGCAATGACCATATCGGATTCGTCTTCCAATTCCACTACCTCCTCCCCGAATTCAGCGTGCTCGAGAACGTCATGATCCCCGCGCTCAAACGAAAGCGACTTTCCCGGGCCGAGATCGAAGAAAAAGCTTACGGCCACCTCGACCTGCTCGGCCTGCGCGACCAGGCGAAGAAGCGGGCCAGCCAGCTTTCCGGCGGCCAGCAACAACGCGTCGCCATCGCCCGCGCCCTCATTAACGATCCCTCGATCATTATGGGCGACGAACCGACCGGCAACCTCGATTCCATCAACAGCCGCATCGTGTTCGATATCTTCCGGGACCTGGCCGCCGCGGGCCGCCAGACGATCATCGCCGTCACCCACGACGAAGATTTCGCCGCGAACTGCGACCGCGTCCTCGAACTCAGCGACGGCCGCCTGATAAAATGAATTAACAATTTATTATTCCGTCCGGCGCCGGCCCCCTGCAACGATGCGGTGCCTTTCATTGTCTGACACGCCGTAAAGCCCCCCGATCGCATGAAAATGGGACTAAAACTAGTTGCCTTATCGACCATTTGCCTGTTGTTCTCGATAGCCTGCCGTAAACAGGGCGATAACGCCGACAGCAATTGCATTTCAGCGGTAACGACAACAGCGGCGGCGAGGGCGGACCAAACCGATTCGGCCCAGACCGCGGTGATCGACGCCCTCTTTGCGCGCAACAACCTCCCCACCGGGGGCCTGCAGTTTTTCTCTATCGACAGCAACAGCTATCAGCCGCCAGGATATAACGGCAATGTGGACCAGGCCGTCGTCATTGCCTATCTGTGGGTGAATGACCTGCCGGTGTTCGTGTACAACGACTACTTCGTATTCTATAATGGTGTGCTCCAACCCGATGCGATCGTATGGACCGGTGCGCTGCCGCCGCCGGATCCGGACTTCCGCCTTACCCTGGACCGCTTGCGGGTGATCTACAATAATAATTTTGAAAAAGTAACGATCAGCGGGGGGCCGTCAAACGTTTCCAGCCCCAGGCACCCGCCCGCCAGTTTCGGCGACTCCTGTGTGACCGCCCAAGCCGGGTACCTGGACGCCAACCATTTCTTTCCCGCCATACCGGCCGGCACGCGACTGGTGAAAGGGTGGAAGCTCACACCGGTGGGGCTCACCTCACCGATGGTTTTTGTGGACGACAGCACCGGATCCGCCTGGCCCGTATCTGTCGCCATGCCCTAGGTCTTCCTGAGCAGCACGACCGACCCGTAAGCCGGGATCGTAACGGAACCGGAATAGGTCGATCCGGCCGCATCCTGATAGGTTCCGTTCAGCGGCAGCGACATGGAGGATTTCGACGCGTTGTACTGGAAAATATAGTTATTGTCGGGGTTATTCGCCGTCACATTCGCCCGATACAAACTGATATTGCTGATCACCATTGCGTTCACATTGGCGTTATTCTGAAATACCAGCAAGCAGGGCGAAAAGCTTTTGGTGGCCTGCCAGACGACCTGGACGTTGCTGATAGGCGCGACCGTCGGGACACTGACAACCGGGGTTACGGCCGGCCAGGGTGAACCGCTCTCCTCCATAAAATTCATCATGACGTGCGAATTGTCGGGCGAGGTCATGGTATAGTTGAGGACGTAGTACGCGCCCGCTGTAACCGACCCGATGCCCGCGGACGTGATCACGCGGGTGCCTGCGGCCGCGTTCAGGAAGGGCGTACTGATATTCCCCTTCGTGTACATATTGCTGCCGATATACGAATTAACCGTGTAGGGCGAAAATTTTATGGGAAGGAGGTTCGAATAACCCTGGTCCTCGTGGTAAGTGGATTGCCAGCTGCCGAACGTCCCCTTGCCGAAGAAATCGCTCATCGCCATCAGCCAGAAATAGCTTCCGCTGGCAATTTGCGCAAAGTGGTTGTTGTGTTGATAATCGAATGAAGTGAGCTGGCTGACGGACGCAATGGAACTGAGTTCCATGATGTATTGGGTGTCGAGCTTCGACACACAATAATTGCCGGAGACGTCGTTCCCGTTAAAAGTGCCCGTCGACAACGCGTGCCTGATCACCAGTTGGCCGATACAATCGAACAAGGTGTTGTTCTGGATCGCGCAGTTGCGGACATCCTGGAAAAAGACACCCGCGGTACAGTGGGCAACGGTATTCCCTATGACCTTACATTGGGTCGTGTTCTCATCGAGATAGATACCATGCGCGATGCCGGCCACGCTGCTATCCGTTCCCCCGGGCGCCGACACGCCGTTGATCACGATATTATTCGAGATCGTGCCGGTATTGTGGCTTTGCGTATCGTTCTGGTTCCCGTTCCAGGTGTAAATGCCGCCGCCATCGTCCTTCACGAAACAAAAATAATTCACGAAGTTATTGGAGATCGTGTTGCTGTTACCCTGAAACGAAATGCCGGAATAGCCGGTAGTATCGATCGAGTTGTACAGGACATAATTGTTATTGCCGACCAGGTAAATGCCCATCCCGGAGTTTACCGGCAGGGTCATCCCGGGAAAAGCCGCCGTCCTGCTAATCTTGCAGTTCTGGATAGTGGAGTTGTTGCAATAGGCCATGAACCCGTTATTGTTCGTATGCCGGATCGTCACGTTATTAATGTTCAGGTTGTTGCACGTTGTGATCTGGAACGCATCCTGCCCGGAGAACGTGACCGAACAATTCTGGATCGTAACGAAGTTGGAGCGGAACATCGCGATGGTGGCCTTGTTGGACCCCTGAAACGCGATGCCGTTGACCGTCACATACTGCACGCTGTTAAAATTCAGCAGCGTGTCGATATACGCAACCTGCACTTTCATCGTGGAAGGATTGGACGTTGCATAGATCTGGACCACCTTATTCGACGGATTATAGTACCATTCACCGGGTGCGTCCAGGGTTCCCGCATTGCCCTGTATAAAATAACCGAATTTATTTCCCGGTGTAAAGGCCGTCTGGGAGTGATAGGTGATGGTGTTTCCGCTTTGGGAGGAGATCGTGTCGTTCTCGATCACCCAGCGGTTCTTACGAACCACGACCTTCGATCCTGTCCAGTTGTGGCCCGAGGTTCCGATATGAGGGTCGGTGATGCTGACCGTACCGTTATAGGATTGGATTTGCGCATATCCGGCGTCCGCATTCGACCAGGAATTCGGCCAGCGGCCCATCGGCTGCGAGCTGTCCCCCACCGTGACCATGTTCACACCCAGGCGGCAGTTCGAACAGGTCGTGTACCAGTTGTTGCCCCCCAGGCTAGTCCAGCCCGAAACGGCATTGAACCCGCTGACCACGGGCGCATACCCCGACCCATAGGTAGTGACGACGATCGGCCTGCCGGAGGCCCCGCCTTTCCAGATGTTCAATTCACCGGTGAACACACTGCCGCACTGGAGCTTCACCGTATCACCCGCGTTGAGGCTTCCCCAGAAACTGGTCACCTTACCGATCGTCCGCCACGGCGTGGCGGGATTTTGTGCCTGCGTGGGGCTGTAGGAGTCACTTCCGCTGGTGGAGGATACGTAGTAAGTAGCAGCGTTGGCGGAGATCCCAACGCAAAGCAGTAGGGTAATTGCGATAATTGGATTTTGCACTTTCACAGACGCTTTTTGAAGTGAAATCCAAGCCAAAATTTTGCCAAGTTTGCCGCAATTTTAAAAATTACGTAGTTTCCGCAATCCGATGTTGCGGTAACTCCCATCCCGCTTGCGATTCGCGCGAAACCTTAATCTTCCTTTAATCCATCGCCCGCCTCGCCCGCCGAAGCCCTGCGAAGGCGGGCCTCGCCCCCGACGCCTTCCGAATCCGAACTTCGCCCGCCGAAGCCCTGCGAAGGCGAATCACCTGACCCCCGCCGGCCGCGAGCCTTAATTCGACGCTGTCGGCCGGCACGATCCTGCGGGTCTCTTCAACCAAATGATTCGGGCTCACGCCCGCGTCTGGCGCGTCACTATACAGGGTGGCCGTGTACGTTCCCGCCGGCAGCCAATTCATCGGCAGCTCCACATTGCGCGCAACCCCGTTATTGATCGTCCCGACCCACCACTCGTCGCCCTTTCGCCGGGCAATCGTCACCCGTTCCCCGGGTATCGCAACGGGCACCTTCGTCTCGTCCCAGGTGGTCGGCACCGCCCGCAAAAAATCCCATCCCGGCTGACCCCCGCCGCCATTCGCCCTGCTCCCCGCCTCCCCACCACGTGCCTTTCCGTCTCCATCCGCTCCGCTGCCCGCCGCCGCATCGCCCCCCTCATACGCCTGGGGGTCGTCGCAGACCATCCCCAGATAACTTTCCAACACGACATACATCGCGAGCATATGACAACGGGTCCCCAACACGAAGGGCCGGACAAAATGAGCGAGGTACCCCGCGGGGGTCACGGCCCGGAAGCCACCGAGGTGATAGTCCGTCGGTCCGGCGAGCAACCGCGTAAATACCACATTCAAATCGTCATCCGGGGTGATCGGCACGCCCCATTTGTCGTTTTCATAGTTGAGGGTCCCTTCGCGGGTAAGCTCGTTGGGGTAGGTCCTGCTTAATCCGGTCGGTTTGTAAGCGCCGTGGAACTGGATGTGCAGGTGATGCGCCGCCGCCTTCTGCAGGATCTCGGTTTGAATATTCACCATTTCCTGGTCGTCGCGGTTTAGAAAATCCACCATCATCCCGCTGAGACCCCAGCGCTCAAACACTCCAAAAGCGCTATCCAGCCTCGGATACAACGCACGCCAGTGCACCCACACACGAACGCCCACCCCCTTGCTGTGCGCATAATCGCAGATCCGCTTCATGTCCAGGCCGGGGATCGGTTGCGTCACATCCGTATGCGGACCGGCGTCGTAGCTGACCCCGTCATTCTTGTACCAGGCGATCCCACCATATCCGATAACGG
>DATNBP010000236.1:0-9874 GCA_035572015.1 Puia sp.
CCATCCTCGCAACCTTCCGTAAGGAGTTCCGCAGCGCGGCCGTCATGAAAGTGGAAAATCAAAAAGAGTACACAAAAGTGACCTTCAATCTCAACGGGGTCGTCATGTTCGCCTACTACCGCGAAAATGGCAACCTGATGGCGGTTGTTCGCAACATCCCCTCGACTCAACTGCCGATCCAGCTGCAGATGGATCTGAGGCAACGGAACGGCGGTGCATGGATCACCGACCTGTTCGAGCTGAACGCCGATGGTCAGACGGTCTACTATGTCACTTTGGAAAACAGTGACTCCATCGTCACCCTGCGGGCCGACAGCGCCAATGGCTGGTCGACTTACAGGAAACTAACAAAATTGTCCGAATAATCACCGATTTAACCGTACCGCGTCGTGTAGGTATAACCGGCCCCGCTTCCGCGGGGCCGGTATTTTTTGGGCTGGCGGCAGCGGCCGCACCTTTTCCCGCGCCGGTTCAGTACAGGCGTCTGTCCCCTTTCGCCCGCCAGAGTGAAAAGACATCTTCGGCCGCGTCATCCTGACCGAATTCGAACAGGATCTTCCGCGCTTCCGCGGGCAATTCGATCTCCCGGTAAATAAAATCGTCGTCGAAGCCGGCTTCCGCCGCCTGCAGTCGCGTCGCCGCGTATACCACCCGCGCGGGCCTTGCCCAATAGATCGCACCCAGACACATCGGGCAGGGCTCGCAGGAAGTATACATGGTGCATCCGGCGAGCTGAAAATGTCCCAACCGTTGGCAGGCATCCCGGATGGCGACGATCTCGGCATGGGCGGTGGGATCGTTGGTCGAAGTCACCCCATTGCTGCCCTGCCCTACTATCTCTCCGTTGCGGACGATGACACATCCGAACGGACCTCCGCGGCCCGCCTCGATCCCCTGCCGGGCGAGCCCGATCGCCAAATGCAAAAATTCACGGTCGATAGCTGTGATCATGCGGCAAAGGTACAGGCTACGGCGCACACGTGCAGGGCTATGCCACTGCCGCAAATTGAAGAATTAATGGGACGAATGAGGAAAATTATCTACAAAATTCCTCATCCCGGTTGCCTTTTGACTTCTTTTTGCGCTTATTTCGGATTGGACTGGCATTTGCATTAGTCAAATGGCTTTTAATAGGATATTGGATTTTAGCAACGGCCTGGATTTCAATCTGGGCTTCTTTTTTTTATGTAGTCCCGCTCACGTCCGCCCATTTACCTGCTTCGTTGTCCATCCTCCCATTTCCCACTCCGGACGGCACACCCTTACCCCTTCTTCAGCAATTTGTCGATCACGAGGTTGACCACCTCGAGCGCCACCAGGATGATGACGATCCACTCGAGTAAAGTGCTGTTCCGGTATTGCAGCAGGTCCTTGAACAATTCCAGGTTCTCCCGTACGATCTCCAGCCCCTCCCTGACATCCCTGTACCGTTCCTGCAGGTCGAAGGTCCGCTTCAAGCCCTGGTCGATCCGGTTGAGGTTCTCGTCTTCCCAGGTCTCCGGCGGCGAATCGAAAATGTACAGGTTCTCCGATATCCTGTTCTTCAGGTTCAAGGTCTTGCCGATGTATTTCTTCAGTGCGGCGCCGGAGATCCTCAACCTGCCCCGCCGCTCGAGATTCAGCGTATGCGAGTTGGTCTCCTCCTGCAGCAAGTTGGTTTGTTCGGAAAAATAGTCCAGCGCGACGGACTGGCTGACATTGAGCATGATCAGCCGGAGGACCTCGATATCCGGTTTCGTGATCTCGATCTTGTTGTACCCGAATTTATTCTCCGGGGCATTCGTCTCGACCTCGAATTCTTCGCTCAGGCGAGGTTGAAAGGTATTTTTGCAGAAGGAGCCCACACGCGTAAGCCACGCCCCCGCGGCTTCTTCGCTGTACCCCATGAAACAGACTACGCCGTACCTGAACACGTATACGAAGCACCCTTCACCGGTTATATAGAATAACTCGTCTGCATCGTACCGGTAGATACCCTCCTTATATGCAGTTCGCAGCCCCTTGACATCGATGCTGTCCGCGATCTGGTATGATATCACTCTCGTCATAAGCCGGCTTTCCCGAACTTCGCTTCCGCCTTTTGAACCTCCTGCGGGCTCATCTTTTCTTTTTCCATGAGATCGATCTCACGGTTGATCATCAGCATATCGCCGGAACGCAGGATCTCCTGGGCGCTGTCCAGATCGGAATGATACATTTTCCGGACTACCAGCAACCCGTCCAGCAGGTCCACCTCCTCGCCGGGCCTGCTATGCGGCGCGTCCACCAGGAACTTTGTGCCAGTTCCCTGGATAAAAAGGTTCCGCGTCGTGACGACGAACCGGTCCCCCCCGATCACCCGGACCTCGAACATACCTTCCCCATCGAGGTCGACCGAACGGCTCCCTTTCGAATAGGCCGGCCCGACAACGATCGTCGTCCCGTCCGCGATCCGAACCCGGCTGCTGTCCGGAAGCGCCACCCACTTCATGCCGCCGCTGTTGTTGACATACTTCGTTCCATCCCCCACCCGGACATTGGTACCGGACTGACAAGCGGCAAGCGTTACAGACAGCAAGACGATCACCTTTCTCATTCGGCGAAGCTACATAAGTTTTCCCAACCCCCCACCCCGGTTTCCCGTATCTTTACACGATGGTCCAAGTCGGAGTTTACAACAACCTGGTCGTAAAACGCCAGCTCAGCATGGGTCTTATTCTCGATGACGGCGCTGACGGGATCCTTCTGCCAAAAAGATTCGCTCCGCGCAACGCCAGGCCCGGCGATATCCTCCGCGTTTTCGTCTATCATGACAGCGAAGACCGCCTGATCGCCACCACGCAAAACCCCAAAGGCATCCTCGGCGATATCGTCCTGCTGCGTGTCATCAGCCTGACGCCCCAGGGCGCCTTCCTCGACTGGGGTCTTATGAAGGACCTCTTCGTTCCGAAGGCCAAACAACTGACCGGCATGCGTCCCGGCGGCGACTACCTGGTCAGGATCTATCTCGACGAACAGACCGGGCGCCTTGCAGCCACCGAGAAATTCGAACCGTTCCTGTCGAACGAACGGTTAACAGTAACCGACAATGACATTGTTACGCTAACGGTCATCCGCCGCACCGACATCGGTTATCTCTGCGCGATCAACAACCGGCACACCGGCGTCCTGCATTACAACGAAGTGTACAGGGAAATAAAGGTCGGCGATCGCTTTCCCGGCTTTATCAAAAATATTCTGCCCGCCGACCAGTCCCCGTCCGGCGAAACGCAGATAGACGTAGCCGCGGGCCGCCCCGGCTACGCGCGGGTCGAAGACGCCGCCGCCAAGGTCCTCCGGCTGCTGGAGGAAAACAAGGGCCGCCTGCCCTATCACGACAGATCCGACGCCGACGCCATCTACTCTTTCTTCGGCATGAGCAAACGTACTTTTAAAATGACCACGGGTAAATTATACAAGGAGCGAAGGATCAAACTCACGGGGGAAGGGATCGAACTGATTAACTGAACAGATAATCCACGTCCTCGCGCGTCAGTTGCCTGACGAACGCCGACTCATCCGGTATCAGGTCGCTCGCCAGGCTCCGCTTCTTCTCCTGCAACTGCATGATCTTCTCCTCCACGCTGTCGCGGCAGATCATCCGGTACGCGAACACTTTTTTATCCTGCCCGATCCGGTGACTGCGGTCGATCGCCTGCTGCTCGGCCGCGGGGTTCCACCAGGGGTCGACCAGGTACACATAGTCGGCCGCGGTCAGCGTCAGCCCGACGCCGCCGGCCTTCAGGCTGATCAGGAAAATGCGCGTTTCCTGTTCCTCCTGGAACCGGCTCACCACACGTGTCCGCTCCCCGGCGGACACACTCCCGTCCAGGTATAAATAGGGGATACCCCGCTCGTCCAGGGCTTCCCGGATCAGTTGCAACATCGCGGTGAATTGCGAAAACACCAACGCTTTGTGGTGGCCGGTATTTTCGGCTATTTCGCGGATCAGCTCTTCGAGCTTCGCGCTGGGGCCCTCCTCTTTGGCCAGCAGCGGGTGGTCGCAGATCTGGCGAAGCCTGGTGAGTCCTTCCAGGATGTAGATCGCACTGCGCCCCAGACCTTCCTCCCCGATCCTGTCGAGTAGCGCCGACCGGTAGGAGGCCTTGAAGCGTTCGTAAACCTTCCGCTGTTCCTCGCCCATTTCGCACCAAAGGATCATTTCGGTCTTATCGGGCAGGTCCCCGGCCACCTGTTCCTTGGTCCGGCGCAGGATGAAGGGGTATACCAGCTTTCGCAACCTGGCCGCCGCCTCCTTGTCGCCGTTCCGGTCGACGGGGTTGGCGAACTGTGTGCGGAAAAATTCCTGGCTTCCCAGCATCCCGGGGTTCAGGAAGTCCATCTGCGCGTACAGGTCGAACGTGCTGTTCTGCACCGGGGTCCCGCTAAGCGCCATCCTGTTCCGGGCCTGCAGTTGCTGCACCGCTTTACGTGCTTGCGAAGCCGGGTTCTTGATGGCCTGGCTTTCGTCGAGGATGACATAACCCCAGCGCCACCCGGCCAGTTCCCGGATATCGCTGCGCAGCAGCCCGTAACTCGTGAGCACCACCCGGGTCCTCCGAAATATCTCCTCGTCGAGGATACGCGCGGAGCCGTAATATATGTGGTGCGCAAGATCCGGCACGAATTTCCCGATCTCTGTCTCCCAGTTGTACAACAGCGAAGTCGGACATATCACGAGATGTGTTTCCTGCGGGTATTTCGCGGCGACATGCCGGAGAAAGCTCAGGGTCTGCAACGTTTTTCCCAATCCCATGTCATCCGCCAGGCAGCCGCCCCATCCCATTTCGTCCAGCAGGCACATCCATTGAAATCCGCCCAGCTGGTAGTCCCGCAGGGTAGCTTGAACGGCCGCGGGCACGGGCCGGTTCCGGTCCCGGTCGACGGCTTCCCAGCGGCTGCGCTTTTCTTCCAGCTCGCGTTGAATGGCATCCGAACCAAGACCGGTCTCCGCAAGCACCGCCCAATGCAAAGCGGGCAGCCGCAAGGTCCCCGATCGCTCCTGTCCGATCCTGAGCAGGAGCCCGTATTTCCCGGCCCACTCCCCGGGTACCACGCCCAAACTCCCGTCCGCCAGCAGGATGAAATCCTGTTTACCCAATATCGCCTTCCTGAGCTCGTGCAACGGGACTGCCTGGTCGCCATAACTCACGCGGATGGTAAGGTCGAACCAATCGATCCCTTTACCGGCCTCAACCTCGAAAACGGGTTTGTTGGTATTGTACCTGAACTTTCTGAGCTTATTCATGCCCAGTACGGGAATATCCATTTCCTGCATCCGCCGGTAAAAACGGAGAAACCAGCCCTTCTCCAACGCCTCCTTAAAATTCAGGTAATAATAACCGTTATCCTGGCCTGCGAATTTGGGATGCAGGCCCTGCAGGGCCTCCTTCAGCTTCGCCTCTTCCTCCTTCTTGCGGCGGATCAACCAAACCCGCCCGTCCCCTTCGATCCGGGTCTCGGCCTCCTCGCTGTCTTCCACCTCCAGGTCCGCGTACTGCCACATGGGTTTGATCAGGAGGAAATTCTCGTTCAGTTCGCTCACATATACCCTTCCTTCCGGCAATTCATCTATCGGTTCGGTCCGGATAACTTCCGACAGGTCGACCGGATACCGCTCGGCCAGCGGCTTCAGGACCGTCGCCAGGAACCGCGGCAACCCTTCCTCCCGGACCTCGTACTCGCCTTCCCGTAACCGCTCCAGGACGTCGAGGTCCTCGCGGGAAAGCACAAAGAATTCATTCCCGCTTTTTAGAAAATAGGCTCCGGTCTGGAAGTCCTCCAGCGGGAATACGCCGCGGTCGACCCGCACCGAACCCCGTAACGCAAGCCTGACCCCGGACCGCTCCAGCCGGAACAACAGTTCCGGGCTGGAAGCGCTGATGGCGGCCGGCCTTACCGCGTAACTGAAAAATGCTTCCCCGGCCGGGAGGTAATAAAGGTGCCTGATCGCCGGCGCCAATGGCCGGAACTCCTGCAAGACCCTTCCGAACCATTCCCGCAGCAAGCCATAATGCCGCTCGTCGAGCCGTTCGAAGGGCCGCTCCGCGTCTTGCAGCCATGCATAGCCGCCGCGAACAAGACACCCAAGCAGCGCCTCGTCGGTCAGCTGCCGGAGCACCGTCGCCACGGCGGGTGGAAAGGCCGCTAAATAAGCTTTGTAGTGGTGGCCGGACAGCGGGATCCGCTGGAAGCTCCTGCCGTCCTTTTTTTCCATCACCAGAAGGATTTCCACCGCCATCCCTCCGCGGCGTTCCTGGTTGAAATTCAGTAACAGACCCGTTGCAAAAGGGCGCTCTTTTCCGCCTGCGGGGGCCGTGGGCACTATGATCGTTTTCCTGGGTGTAGTCATCTTCTACCGCTGTCCGAAAAAGGCACTAAAATAGGCTTTATCCCGTTTAATCAGACGGGTGGGAGCCTTTTTGTTAATTTATTGTAAATGAGCCAGGTTAGCTCTGAAATCAACCAACATTGCGACCCCACGATTGTACTTTAGAGGCGTGCGACGCGCATCCCGGCGCAACGAGCGCCCTCTACTCCGGTTGGCCTGCCAGAGACACAATTCAAATGATTGAGTATGAACACACTTGTAGACAAGTCACAGATCGTGGCCAAGGTCAAGCTTACCTTCCATGAGAAGCTTGGGGTAGAGGAGTCCGCACTAACGCCGAATGCCTCGTTTTCCAACGACCTCGGCCTGGATTCCCTGGACGTGCTGGAGACATTCATGGCCCTTGAAAAAGAGTTCGGTATTCGGATCAGCGACGAGGAACTGGAAAAATTGACCTCGGTTGGCGCCGTAATTGATTATATTGTAGCGCATGCACACTAAAAGCTCCACGCTCGGCGGATGGCTGGTCCGCCTGTTGAAAGCGATCTTCATTCGCAAGAAGGATTGTTGTAAGTGAGTCCGCTGACCCGCATTTTCGCTGACTGATCAGCACGTCAAGGTCACCCGGGAGCGGTTATATTAGTCAAAAGCACCATTTAACGGTTCAAAATATCCGTTGGTCAATATTGTACCTGCGGCGATCTCACAAGGGTCCATATTTGCAGGAATCAATTGCAACCATCATGAAAATCAACGGCCTCTTATTCCTGTTGACGATATCCCTGGCCGCCTGCCACAGCAATGAACGGCCTCCCGCAGCCGATTTCCTCGCGCAAGACCTCGACACGAGCGTCAGCCCCGGGACCGACTTTTTCGAATACGCGAACGGCGGCTGGATGAAGCGCACGCCGATCCCGGCATCCGAGAGTGGCTGGGGAGTTGGGAATATGGTCGAAGACGATATCTACCTGCGCCTGCGAAAGATCAGCGAAGCGGCGGCATCGAACGACACGGCAAAAGCAGGCAGCGTGACCCGTAAGATCGGTGACCTGTGGATCAGCGGCATGGACTCGGTCACTATCGACCGTCAGGGCCTGCAGCCCCTCCAAACCGAACTCGATTCCATCAGGGCCATCCGCACTACGGCGGACCTGCTCCGCACCGTGGCCATGTTGCAGGAAAAAGGCGTCAGTTGCCTGTTCGCCGCCAACGTCGGCCAGGACGACAAGAATAGCAACCTGATGGCGTTCCAGCTGCACCAGGGCGGCCTCGGTCTTCCGAACCGGGACTACTATTTCAGGACGGACGAAAAGTCCGCGCGTGTGCGGGAGGCCTATCAGAAATATCTCCGGCTCGACTTCCGCGAATTGGGTGCAGACAGCGCCACCGCCGAAAAAAAGGCCGCGGGCGTCTTCAAACTGGAAAGCAACATGGCGGGCGCTTCCCGCAAGTTGGCGGATCTGCGGGACCCGAACAGGAATTATCACAAAATGAGCCGGGCCGCCCTTCAGCGCCTCACGCCTGGCCTTTCCTGGACGGTCTATTTTCAATCGGCTTCCGTCCCGCCGGTCGACTCTGTCATCGTGGGTCAGCCCGAATTCTACAGCGCGCTGAATAAACTGCTGCCGGCAACCCCCATCAGCACCTGGAGGGATTACCTGGAATCGCACCTGGTCCAGTCAGCGGCCTCTTATCAGGATAGCGCGACCTACAATAATTACTTCACCTTCCTGGCGACCCTCACCGGCGCCAGCGAACCGCGTCCGCGCTGGAAAAGAGCGCTCGATGCGGAACAACGCGCCATGGGCGAGGCCCTCGGCCAATTGTTTGTGCAGGAATATTTCCCGCCTGCCGCGAAGAAAAGATATAGCGACCTGGTGGAGAATATGAGGACCGCCTACAAAGAGCGTATCCGGAAGCTCACCTGGATGAGCGACAGCACCAAGAAGCTGGCGCTGGACAAGCTTTCCCGCATGACCAAAAAGGTCGGCTATCCCGACCACTGGAAGGATTTCAGCGCCCTCGCGATCGACCGCGGCCCCTGGATCCTCAATATGCAACGCGCCGCTGCCTGGTGGCGCCACTACAACCTTAATAAGCTGGGAAGGCCGGTCGATCGGACCGAATGGGGAATGACGCCGCAGACCTACAACGCTTACTACAACCCCAGCAACAACGAGATCGTCCTCCCCGCCGGGCAATTTGCCGTGCCGGGCAAAAGAGATGACCAGCTCGACGATGCGTTCGTGTATGGCTATGCCGCAGCCTCGACGATCGGCCACGAAATGACCCATGGATTTGATGACGAAGGCCGCCAATTCGACGCCCACGGCAACCTCCACGAATGGTGGCAACCGGAAGACAGCGCCCATTTTGTCCAGCACGCCGCCTTCATCATCCGGCAATTTAACGAATTCAATCCGGTGGACACGCTGCATGTCAACGGCGACGCGACCCAGGGCGAGAATATCGCCGACCTTGGCGGCCTGGTGATCGGCCTCGACGCCTTCCGGAAGACGGGGGCCTATGCGAAAAATGAGTTGATCGGCGGCTTCACCCCGCTCCAGCGCTTTTTCCTCGGCTATGCCTATGGCTGGCTCTACGAGGAGCGAAAGGCCGCGCTTGCCTCTCAATTGATGACGGACGTCCACGCACCCGCAAAAGACCGGGTCAACGGGCCGCTCGTGAATATCCCCGAATTTTACGAGGCGTTCCATATCAGGCCCGGCGACAAAATGTACCGACCTGACAGCCTGAGAGTGGTGATCTGGTGAACCTTTATTTTTTTTTCCAGAGGCCTTCGATCTCTTCCAGGGTCTTCCCTTTGGTCTCGGGAACCAGTTTCCAGATGAAGATCGCGGACAGGATGCCCATCACGCCGTAGATCCAATACGAAAAGCCGTAGTGGAAATGGTCCTTCAGATAGTGGTTCTCGTTCAACATCGGGAAAGTGAGTGACACGACCCAATTGGCGATCCATTGCGCCGCCACCGCGATCGACAGGGCCCCCCGGATGCTGTTGGGAAAGATCTCGGCCAGCAGCACCCAGCACACCGGGCCCCAGCTCATCGCAAATGCCGCGGTATAGGTCAGCATAAACACCAGCGAGGCCAGCCCCACATGACCGAGATAAAAGGTTAGCCCGAGCCCGATCATGCTGATCGCCATCCCGATCGAGCCGATGATCATCAGCGGCTTCCGGCCGAACTTATCTACGGTGGCGATCGCCACGACCGTGAAGATGCCATTGACAAAACCCACGATGATCGTCTGCAGCAGGGAACTGTCGGTCGACGCGCCCATGTCCCGGAATATATTGGCGGCATAATACAGGACCACGTTGATGCCCACGAACTGCTGGAAGACCGAAAGCAAGACCCCGATAAAGATCAGGAAGAAGCCGTATGACAGCCAGGGCGCATTTTTCTCGTGCAGCGTTCCCTGTATCTCGCGCAGCGTCGCGGCCGCCTGGCCTTTGCCCGCGATCCGCTCCAGCACCCGCAACGCCTTATCGTCCCGTCCATT
>DATNBP010000237.1:0-24815 GCA_035572015.1 Puia sp.
ATATTTGCGGGACCCTGTTCGAACCAGGTCCGCAGAAATTGCCGCAGCGAGTCCTGCCAATCGCGCCCCATCGGCTCGCGTTCCGCGAAAGCGATGCCCTTACTGTCTAATCCGATTTGGTACAGCGCATGCGCGCCGGCAAAAAAGGACCGGATTTCCGTGCCGTCACCGGGTAAATATTCAGGCGCGCCGTCGGGGGAACGGTTCGCGCCGGGATCCCTGCCGGGCAGGGACTTCAACGCCGATGCGAGATCCCGTTCGGTTTGGCGCCGCCGCGCAAGGATCGCTGCGGCGAGACTGTCGTTTTTCGCATTCAGCAATCCCTGTTCCTGGTAGTAGATCAGTGCCTGCTCAAGCATTCTGACGCGCCGGTACACGCTGCCGGTCGTTACGGCGCTTATACCCATCCTTTGTTCTTGCAACAATTCGTCCAGCAGCAATTGGGCCTTGCTGCTCTCCATGAACTCCAGCATGGCCGTCAGCGCTGCATGCGATCCGGACCTGGTCCATTCCGCCCAGGCGGCTTGTATCGCAGCTTCGTGTCTTGATTTGCTGTCGGCGACCGCCCGTTCGCGCGAAACGCCGGTGATCAATTGCTTCCTCATCAATCCCTCCGTCAGGAAAGAAAGGCGGTAGCACCTGTAACCGAAGGCCGGATCGGCTCCGGCCAGTCGGGCGCGGGCATACAGGGCATCTGCAAGCGTGTTTTCCGCGAAAAGGTCTGCCGGGGTCAACGCCGTAAAATCTTTTCCGGGCACCAGGGTGGAAAGGGATTCGTCCAGGTTGCGGATGGCGGCAGCCGGCCGGCCGCTGCCCTGGTACCATTCGCCAAGCCGCAGAAATAACTTGGCCAGCTCGCGTCGGTTCACGGCGGTCTGCTGCTTTCGGCCGGCGGCGGCGACCTGAAGGGCTTCGCGGTAGTGGTACAAGGCCGCCTGCGGAAATGCAGAATCGATATCGCCTGCCTGGCGGCAGGCTACGAAAAGCCAGTTGTCCAAGCTGGAAGCTGATGGGCCGAAGCGATCATTGCCCGCCCGGGTACCGCCGCTGCCCGTCTCGTGGGTGCCGGTCTCGCTACTGCTGGTCCCTCGGGTGCCGGTCTCACTGCTGGCAGTCCCGCTGCGGCGGGCCGCGCGGAGGATGGCGATAGCCTCCGTGATGCTGCGTCTGGCGGAGGCAGCATCCTTCATCGCAAACAACGCATCCGCTTCTTCGGACAGGAGCAGGCCCCGATAGGGAGAGCGGCCGGGTATTTCCTGCAATCCAAGCCGGCAATATTCCAAAGACCTTTGCGGATCGCCGCGGCTGGCGGCGGTATTGGCAAGGTTGCCGTAGGCACCCGCCAGTGACTCCCGGTCCTGCAGGACAACGGCGATGCGGAGCGCCTGATGCTGGATAAAATCAGCTTCTTCATAATCGCCCAAACGGGTGTAATTGTTGCCCAGCGGTTTGAGGATGGTGTTGAGGACCAGGGATGGATCAGCGACCGCGCTGTGCGAACGGGCCCAGTCAAGTGCAGCCGAATAGGCGTCAGTCGATGCAACGATATCCCCGGCCTGCAGCAGCGCATAGCCCTGGTTGATGAGCAGGTCGAGCCAGGCCTGATGCTCCTCGGCAGTGTGCGGCCCGCGCCAGGCGGTCCTAACGGCGATGTTCAATTGCATCGCGCGGGCCGATGGTAACGCTGCGACCCATTGGATCTGATCGTAGACCCAGTCCTGGAGATCGTCCCTCGTCCTGTCCCGTTGCAAACGGGTGGAAAGGTCCGCTGGAATCGCGGGTGCGCCGGGGCCGGCCTTAACGGTGGCACCGCACAGCAGCCAGCCAATCAGAAAAGCGGCCGGCCGGAAGATAATTGTCAGCAAAGGGTGGAAGGTCCTGCCCATATCCGGGCTTTGAAGGTACAATAGTGCCCTCACAATTTGAAACCCGCATACAGATAGAACCGGGATGGGAGACCGCCTTCGAGCGGCCGGAGGAAGCGCAGGCCCAGCACAGGACCCGTCCGGACCCGGCCAACCTGTATGTCGATAAAAGGCTGTGCGTTCCAGCTGCCGATCCAACGGGTGCTGCCGGATTCCGTGGTGGTGCCCGACATGACCTTCGCGGGGAGCAACTGCGAGCTGAAAAAGACAGTATTGATGGTGCTGGTTTGCCTCGAGAGGAAGATTTGCGCGGTAGCGCCGATTCCAACGCCGATCCAGTCGTTCAGGTTGTAACGGAAATGCAAAGGGGTCAGGTCGAGCGAATTCAACTTTGTCACGGTCTGGGTCTTCCGCCCCGTCATCACATATAGTTGACCCAATATGGTCGTATCCTGGTTGAGCTGGATCAGCGCCCCTTCCAGTTTTTGCTGTTCGAGCAACACGACCGAAGCCTCCGCCTGGAAATACGGCCTGTAAGGAGAGAACGGCGCAAGCACATAGCCGAGCTGCAGCGGTCCGGTCGCGGAATAATTGCGGTTGGACGGTACATAATTGTAGCCGGCCATGATACCCGGAGAGATCCCTTTGATAAATCGTGCCGTCGTACGGTTGGTTATGACCGGCTGGTTAGCGTCAAATATGATGGTCGCGCGGGTACTGAACGGGATCTTTTTTGGTTTTCGTCTGAAGCGAATGCTGAATTCGAGAAAACCTTCGGTAGAGTCCTTATCCGTAACGATTCCCTGTTGCAGGCCGGGAAGGTAGATATTCCTGAATTCGAAATACAGGCTGTCGCCACGTCGAAAGCTATCCACGCAGCTTTGCCCGCTGTCAGCCGTGTCGCACCAGGGGCAGACCGGGCTCCAACGCCGGATGC
The DNA here is from genome assembly GCA_035572015.1 of Puia sp. Lineage (GTDB taxonomy): Bacteria > Bacteroidota > Bacteroidia > Chitinophagales > Chitinophagaceae > Puia. The sequence continues at coordinate 2,803 of DATNBP010000237.1, forward strand.
GGACCGTACGGCTATCGAGCTCCGGCGGGATACCCACTGCGATGCCTATATGACGGGTGGGGCCCGTTCCCGTGTTTTGGAAATTAATGCGGTAGGTCAGTTCCTTCCGGTTGGGCATGAACCTGTAGTTGATCCTCCGGTTCAGGAGCTGCAAGCGGTTCGGGTCATGCGAAGATACCACCTGCAGGTCCAGCTCGTATAGTTCCGGTGGCGCGGTCTGATCGTCGGGGATAAGCATGGCGATCAGCGACACGGTGGCATTGGTGTCTCTGATCATACCCGGAAGCGTATTCATTTCGAGGAAAGCGAATTTCTCCTCGTCGCGACCGACGCGGGGGAAATGCAATACCGTATGCCGGGAAAACTGGCCTTGCAGGTTGTGCAGGAGGGACCGGGTCTGAGAAGTAAATGTCGCATTGTCGTTTCCCATATCCGCAGCAGCAAGACCGGCTGCCGGAACTTCCGGATCGGCAAGTGGCGCGCCGGATCCGAATGACGCTGACGACTCACTCCAGCCGATATGAAAAGGGCGCTGTCGTGGGCCCGCCGATACGAGGTCGTCGGCCTCCGCCCGGTCCCCGCCGTCGAGGGACGCCAGCAGGCCGTTGAGATCCGTTGGCTGCTGATGATCGTAGAGGCGCTGGTCGAGAAGAGCGAGGCCGTCACGTTGAAACTGCCTTTCGTTATAAAACAACGCGATCGACCCGCCAAGACTGTCAGCATACCGGTTGCGATACCCTACAACCACGACGAAGTTTTCACCGGGTTTCGGGTTTCGGTTTACTTTAAGCTCGATCTCGCCGTCGCCATGAAAAAAATGAGACGCCCAGGACTGGCCGCTGCGACTGCCCTTCCTAACCCTGACCGGCCGGGGGCGGGTCGGCGGGGCCGTGCCGTCGTCATAATTATTGGTGGCGTATAACCGTACCTGGTACCGGCCACTGTCCCGGTACAGCCAGGATGGATTCCTGTCAAAGCTGAACCGGCCGTCGCCCAGCTCCCAGAAATAACTGTAGTATGCGGCAGGCGCGCCTGCCAATTGCCGCAAGGGACGAAGTCTCGCCGAAAAATGGAGTGTATCGCCGCTGGTGTCGACGCGGATTTCAGGAGGTATCGAATCCTGTGCGATTACTTCGATACCGCAAGCGAGCAAAATCATGACAATTAACCCTGTCCGCTGCATGCTAAAGGCTGTTAAACGGTTGAAAGAGGACAATATTGCCTATATATCAACCCGGACGCATTTTTGTTACCCGGTCCTTTTTTTTCGGATATTCGTTCTTCAAACTTACCGGATGGGACCCCACGAAGATCAGCGGTACCTTGTTGCGCTTGTACAGAACGACGTCAAATTGGTCGACGAAATATACAGGCTTTTTTCGCCCGCAATCCGCCGCTATATTCTGCAAAATCAGGGCGATGAGATGGACGCCGCCGACATCCTGCAGGAATCGCTGATCGATATCTATCACCAGGCCAAATTCCGCGGACTTCAGCTGACCTGCCCGTTGGAGCCTTTTTTATTATTGGTCGCCAGACGGAAATGGATCAATGAATTGAAGAAAAGGGGCCATAAGCCGGTAACAAAACTGCATGATGATGTATATGACTATGGAGAAGATGCCGGCCTGCTGGCGGAACAGTTGGCGAATCAGGAAGAGAAAGCAAGGATCCTGGCCCGGCAGTTTGCGCGACTGGGAGAGAAGTGCCGGCAAATCCTGCAGCGCTGTCTGTCGGGAAGGCGGCAGGAAGACATCGCCGCAGAATTGGGCGTCAGCTATGCGTATTTGCGAAAGAAAAAATCCAATTGCATGGCCACGCTAATTGAATATGTGGAGGAATCGAGGGCGACCGCGAATAAATAAAAATGACGAGTCATGGCAAATTTCGACAGGGAACATATCGTCCGATACCTTGAAGACGACCTGGCGCCGGAGGAACGGACTGCCTTCGAGGGAGAATTGCAACGGGATCCGGCGCTGGCCGCAGAGACCCAACGCTGCCGCGAATGGCGGGAGCTCATTCAACAGCGGATACCTTATGACGAGGGCCGGGCACAACTGGAAGAGACACTCTCAGGGATGCGGGAAAAATATTTTGATCCGGCGGCAGGCAGCGTGAAAGGCAAGGTCCGCACACTGCGGATCTATGGCAGTATCGTCGCGGCTGCGGTGCTGATCACTTTCTTCGTCCGCTATTTCGGCGAAGGCGAAAGGGCCATGGACAAACTGGGGCAGGTTGACATGGTGACGAGCACCGCGCGGGGCCTGCAAACCGATTCGCTGTTGGGGCCTGCTGCTGCCCATTTTAACGCAGGGCAGTTCGCAGACGCGGCCAGGATATTGGACGAGGCGTTGAACAGTGACAGCAGTAACCAGTTGGCGAGGTTTTATCGCGGTGTGGCGCGGTGGCGGTTGGGGGAAACCGAAGGGGCGCGCGCCGATCTGCGCGCGGTCTACGCAGGCCGGTCGTTGTTGCAGTATGACGCCGCCTTTTTTCTTGCATTGAGCTACGCAACGGAAAAAAACAAGGCCGCGGCGCTGGAATGGTTGCAGCGGATACCGCACGATGCGCCGGTGGCGCCAAAGGCAAGGGAACTGTCTAAATTGCTGTAATACCGGCCCGCCTCGGCCGATGCCTTTCCGGTTGGGACCTGGTATGAATGCTTCGACCCGCTGTTACAGCGGGTCTTTTTTTTGCCTGTTATCGGAGGGTTTGGGGGCAGGATTTCCGCAAATGACGAGTTGCGGAAAAAAACTTCGGAAACAGGGTAACAATAGCATGGTCCGGCTGATATACTTTCAAAACGGGGCATCAAGCCGCCGGATTCTTAACCAAAAAACATAGATTATGAAAACGATCGGAATTTGTCTCCTTGCCATCGGTTTGCTGATGGTCAATCATTCATCCGCCCAGATCCGCCTCGGAGGCGGCGCGCGGCTCGCGGCCGGCGCAAGTGTGAACACTGCCGGTATCGGACATGCGCTGCGGGCGAGTTCCGCAACCGCCAATACCACCGCACGGGCTACGGAGCGGACCTCGGTCAACGCCGGCCGGCAGGCTGGAGCGCAGGCGGTTTCGGCAAAGGACAAAGTTGTGTCGACGACCGGCGGAACGGTAGTCGCCACGGATAGAACCGTAGTTGCCACGGATAGAACCGTAGTCGCCACGGATAGGACGGCAGCCGCAACCGGGCAATCGGCCGGCGCAACCAGGCAGACGGCGGTTGGAAGTACCAATGCAAACGGCAGTGCGGGCGCCAACGCGAGCGCTGCAGGCCAACAGACAACCCATGGAAACGGCCAGGTAAAAGCGGATGCGAATGTGCAGGCTTCGGCATCTGCAAATGTGAAGCATTGATCCCGGGTGATTACCGGCGGCCGGCAGGAAGCCGGCCGCCATTTTTTAAAAAACCTTAACAACTCCAATCATGTCAATCCTCTATATACCCAAGCTGGCCATCGCCGGATTACTTTGGGCCGCACCGGCCAAAGACACCACCGCACGGAAGGATTCTGTCCCGGCGGCCGAAAGAACGACGCTGAATATCGGGGTAACGTTCAACTCGACATTGAACTTCCTCGGCCGGTCGGACAGTTATAAGAGCCGGGGCATCTATCCCTCCATCGGCATCTCAGTCAGGGGTGGCCTTTACGCCAATGCAAGTTTTGTTTTCGTGGACAACAGCCAAACCCGCCAATATGCCGCGACGGTGCTCGAAGCAGGGTATCATTTCGGGAGCAAAAAAGGCGACTGGGACGGCAACATTTCGGCTACTGACTATTACTACCAACAGGACATTCAATTGGTACAGTCGGTGATCCGGGGAACTTTCGCCGCCAGCCTCACCCAACTGAACAAGATAGCCAATATCACGCTGGAAGCCGATGCACGATGGAGCAGCCAGATCGACGAGGGGTTGCAGGGAGGATTGGACCATACCATCCGTCTCCCGAAAATTTTCAGTGCGCGGGATGTATTGGTGATCGATCCGACGGCGACGGTATACGCAGGTACGCAGCATTTCACCCAAACCTTTTTCACGGAGAAGCATTTTCTGTTTCTACCGGCGGGCGAACAGGCCCTCACTACGAACAGCCAGCTTTTTTCCCTGCTTGCCTGTGAGGCCAGCATACCGGTCGTATATGCCTACCGGGACCTAAAGGTCATCTTCGATCCGGCCTACATCCAACCCATGCATGTATTGGATGGAAACGGGCAAATGACAGCCATGGGTTCCCGCCTTTTTTACTGGACCCTCACAGTTAAACTGAACCTGTAGGGCTATGCCATTGCGGAGGATTTGAACCGGTACAGATAAGGCGCTTTGTGGGCGCCGCCGCTGAATTTCTTATCCAACCGTTCCAGGATATCCATATTCAGCATTTTTCTTTGAAAGTTCGAGCGGAGCAGCGTCTTGCCGAGAATGGATTCATAGAGCTGCTGCAGCTCGTTCATCGTAAAGGTCTCAGGCAGGAGATTCGACCGAGGGACCTTGACGTCGAGCAAAAGGCGCAATGTTTCCAGCGCTTTATAGGTGATCTGGCGGTGGTCGAAGATCATATCGGGCAGTTGCTCGACCGGGCACCAGGTGCATTCGGCATCAAAATGCCCCGGCGCCGGCCTTGCGGCAGCGTAGTTGACCAGTGCGTAATAGCCCACGCTGATAAAGCGTTGGAGGATCCAACAGTCCGAAGGGAGGTTCGCCCCCATGGAAGCGAACAATTCATAACTATTCCTGCCGCCGGTGCGGTTATGATCGCCAAACGTGCCGCACTGTTCCAGGTAAACCGACTCCAGCCCCGTCCTTTCCCTGAGGATCCGCTGGGCGGCGCCCTCCAGGTCCTCACCGCGCCCGACATAACCTCCCGGCAGCGAATATAGAGATTGGTCCTTCATACGCAACAGCAAGACCTTCAGCACCCCATCCTGGAAGCTGAAGATTACCGAATCAACGGAAATATGGGGCAGATATTCCTGGCTGCCTTTCTCGATCAGCTCTGTTAATTCGGTCATAAGTACTTTATTATCAATTTATTAATTTTTTTTCAAAAAAATAGCCTTCATCGGTTACAGCAAGGACCCCAGGGTTTACTATTAATAGAAGCAGATCTTTGAAAAAACGGGAAAACGCACCAATATCACCTGAAAACCTGACTGTCCGGTCGTCCATGAAAAACATTTATCCAATCCTTCAAAACCATCGATCAGCCCTTTTTTAAATTCCATCCTGAAGAACCTGCACCGTAAGATCCAACACCTGAATGACCTGGTAACATATCCGGGATCCCTGAAAAACCCCAAAGTCCATGCCCATGAAAATCCAGTTGCTTTATTCCAAACGTCCCTGAATACCCCTTCATCTATATCTGTTGTTAAACCACTCAGATCAACCTTGTAAAAAAATTAAGCCTGATTTCGTTGCCTGAAAGCTAGTTCAAAACACCGTTTTCCCGTTTTTTTCAAAAGCCCACGCCACGTTTAGGGCGATTCCGGCCGATAGGTCCGCGAAAAATAGATCCCGCAGTCTTTTATATACTTATAAAACTCATAGTCGTTCTCAAAGCTTTTAATGAAATCATAGGACGGCCGGTACATTTTCATGAAGGTGTCCAGCGCCGGTCGCTGCAGGCCGGTGATCCGTCTCACAAGGGTCCGGTTAAACCGGTAATCGACGTATTTATCCCGTTCCTCTTCAATCAGCCTCTCTTTTAACGCCAGCATTTCGCGGTTCCGCCTTGCTCCGAACAACATGTCCAGGTTAATGCCGACGCCCCCTTCACCCTGGCCGAGATAGTCAGGCTCATAGTCAAAGACCTTGCGGTATTCGTCCCTGTTGGCGAGCGAGTCGTACCGGTATGCCCTTGGCCTCACGACCACCAGCGGCAGGCTGTCCACCGCAACGGCCAGGCTGATGTCCATCGGGTAATTGGGGTCGATGGTCCGGAGGGGGAATTTGGCAGTCGACCTGCCGAGGTAAGAGAACCAGATCGAATCCTTTGGGGTCACCCGCAATCGGTACTGTCCCGTGGAATCCGTCATCGTTCCGCGCCCGCCCGTTGACATCACGCTGACGCCCGGCATCGCGAAATAACGAGACTTGTCGTAGACAGTGCCGTGGACCTCGATCTGGCCGAAGGCGCCGGGACTGGCAAGGATCAGCAAGACCAGGAGGGTGGGGAGCGCATGGCTGGACGGCATTCGGGCGATTTTGGTGTTAGTTCAGCGAAGCATCCGATTGAATGGCTGCGAGGTCGATATCCCTGTAGTTGCGGACTTCGTTGTACAGGGTATCCCTTTCCACAGGTTCCCGGCCCACCTGACGAATGAGGGTCACCAGTTGCGCGGTGGACAGGCTGGGCGTCTGTTCCTCGCTGCCGGCCATCGAATATATCCTCGTGGTGTCGTCGATGGTGCCGTCCAGATCGTTCACCCCGAACGAAAGGGTCAACTGGGCGTTCTGCCGGCCCAGCATCGGCCAATAGGCTTTCAAATGCGGAAAGTTGTCCATATACAGCCGTGCAACCGCATACAGCTTCATGTCCTCCACGATCGATGATTCGGGAACGTGGCTCATGTCATTGTCCCTGTTCCGGAATTTCAGCGGGATGAACGTATTGAATCCGCCTGTCATGTCCTGTAGACGGCGGAGGCGATCCATATGGTCGATCCGGTGCGCATAGGTTTCGATATGCCCATATAACATTGTCGCGTTAGTGTGCATGCCTTCGCGATGAGCGGCTTCATGGATCTTCAGCCAGCCCTCGGCGTCTACTTTATCCGCGCAAATAATGCGGCGGACGTCGGGGTGGAATATTTCAGCGCCGCCGCCCGGCATCGAATCCAATCCCGCGGCATGAAGTTGCCTCATCCCTTCTTCGACTGTAAGTTTTGCCTTCCGGAACATGTAGTCCAGCTCGACCGCCGTAAACCCTTTGATGTGGAGTCCTGGCCGGTGCATCTTAATCTTTTGCAATAGGCTGGTAAAGAATTCCAGGTTCATTTTCGGGTGGACGCCCCCTACGATATGCACTTCCGTTACAGGTTGCCCGTCGTATTTTTTGACGATGTCCAGCATCTGTTCCTGTGTCAGTTCCCAGCCCTCGTCACGGTGGGCGTACAGCCGCGAATAGGAACAGAACTGGCAGGTGAAAACACAAACATTCGTCGGTTCGATGTGAAAATTGCGGTTGAAATATGTCCGGTTGCCATGCATTCGCTCCCTGACGTGGTTGGCCAACGCGCCGAGGTAGGCCAGGCTGCCTTTTTCAAAGAGCAGAATGCCTTCTTCCGGGCTCATCCTTTGGCGGGCAAGCACTTTTTCGCCGATCGTTCGAAGTTCGGTGGAGGAGGTGACCAACAGGCCCTCGATACCAGACATCATCATATTCATACTCCGGGTTTTATCCCCAAAATTACAGATTGTAGGCTTATGGTAAATTCTTTATCTTCCCGGTTTTAACCCAAAAGAATACGCTTTGGCTATCAAATTCCGGCTCGTCCTGCTGAATTTTCTCGAATTCTTCGTATGGGGAGCCTGGCTGATTTCGCTGAACGACTATATGTTCAATATCCTGCACTTCGATGGCAAACAAGTGGGAGCTGTCTATGGCACGATGGGTCTGGCTTCGATCTTCACGCCTGCGCTATTCGGGATCGTGGCTGACCGTTGGGTCAACGCCGAGCGCGTGCTGGGTATATCCCACCTGTTTGGCGCCTGCGTCATGGTCTGGGCTTCCACTCTGACCGGTTTTGGATGGCTCTACTTCGCGATGCTGCTGAATTGCTGCTTCTTTATGCCGACGATAGCCCTGAACAACACCGTCTCCTATATCATCCTCGAGAAGAGGGGGTTCAATATCATCCGGGATTTTCCGCCTATCCGTGTCTGGGGCACTGTGGGGTTCATCTGTGCGATGTGGGTAGTCGATATTTGCGGTTGGAAGCAAAGCCATTACCAGCTCTGGGTAAGTGCCGCGGCGGGCGTTATACTCGGCATGTATGCCTTCACCCTGCCTGGTTGCGTTCCCATCCGAACGGGATCCAGACGCAGCCTCTATTCCTCGCTGGGCTTGGACGCCTTTATCCTTTTCAGGCAGAAAAAAATGTTGATCTTCTTTATCTTCTCCATGCTTCTCGGATTCGCGCTGCAGATCAGCAATACGTTTGCCGATGGCTTTATCACTGATTTCGCAAAAGTCCCGCAATATGCCGGCGCTTTTGCGGTGCGTCATAGCGTGATGCTGATCAGCATATCGCAGATTTCCGAAACCCTGTTCATTCTCACCATCCCTTTTTTCCTCCGGCGGTTCGGGATCAAACCGGTGATCCTGATGAGCATATTTGCCTGGGTCCTTCGGTTTGGATTGTTTGGGATCGGAAATCCCGGAAGCGGTTTGCCGTTTCTTATGCTGTCGATGATCGTATATGGTATGGCATTCGACTTTTTCAATATTTCGGGCTCGCTTTTTGTCGAGCGCGAGGCGGATATCAAGATCCGGGCGAGCGCACAAGGGTTGTTCATGCTCATGACCAACGGTATCGGCGCGTGGGCAGGTACCTTCCTGGGCGGGTTCGTGGTCGATCATTTCACTTCAGATAAGATCCGGGATTGGCACAGCATCTGGCTGACCTTCGCTGGTTACGCCCTGGTCCTCGGCATTGCCTTCCCGCTGGTCTTCCGGTACAGGCATACGGCCATGGATGCGGGGGAGCTGGACACGGCTCACTGAGCAGGTGGCCGGCGGCCACGGTTCGCTGAACAAGCCGCCGGCGAAAGGTTACCGGTAGTGCGCCGCATACAGAATGAAAAAGCCCGCACATCGGTGCGGGCGGGGACGGCGATATCGCTGGAAAAAGGCGTTGCTAGAGGTGCGACTCGATCTTCTTGACGAAGTTGGATTTTGGTTGCGCGCCGACCAGTTTGTCGACAACCTTGCCGCCCTTGATGAACAGGATGGCGGGGATGCTGGTGATGCCGTAGTTTATGGACAACTGCGGATTATGGTCGACATTGACCTTCCCGATGTTGATTCGGCCGTCGTATTCCTTCGACAATTCTTCGATGACGGGTCCGATCGCGCGGCAGGGACCGCACCATTCCGCCCAAAAATCAACGACGGTTAACTTGTCCGACGCAATTACTTTTTCCTGAAAGTTCGTATCCGTGAGCTCTAATGCCATAATGGACTTTTTTTATGTGATGTGTTTATTTTTATACGCTACAAAGATCAGTGAATTTGTCCAACTATTTCGTCGTCCGGACGACAGAGGATTTGTCAGTTCAGGTGACAATCTGGACCTCCAGCTCAGGGGTACGCTCGAGGAAAGCGGACATTTCGTCATTCATCTCAAACCCCGTCCCCATGGTATATAGGCTGACCCGGGTGTTGGTCTTACTTTCTAATATGTTGAATTTCAACCCTGTTTTTCCAGGGTATTTCTTGATATTTGTTTCCATGAACCGCACCAGGTCTTCATTGATAAATCGCGCCTCCACATCCATGATGATCTGCCGGGTAAGGATCGGCTTAATGCTTTCCAGCAGCATCATTTTGTCGATTCGGAATTCGAATTCGGACTTGTTGAACCGCTGGCGGAAAGTGCCGGTGAGAAAAAGATTCTTTCCTTTCTCGAGATAGTTGGAATACCGGGCATAGTCTTCGCTCCACAGCATGAATTCCGCTTTTCCGGTATAATCTTCGATGATCAAACTTCCAAATTGCTTGCCGGTCTTACTCACCCGGTGCTGGGCGTCGATGACAAGACCGGCGATACGCCAGGGCTTGCCAGGATTGCTTTGAAGGGTAAGGGCATCCTTCGCTTCATTGAACTCGCCCAGGCTCGATATGCCGTAATGGGTGATCTCGAACTTGAAATGGTCAAGCGGGTGGCCGCTCATGAACATGCCGGTCACCTCTTTTTCATTATCGAGGAGTTCGGTCAGCGACCACGCCTCGCAAGACGGGATCCGGGGCGTGGCGATAGCGGGCATTGCGAGGTCGTCGAAGAGACTATTGGCACTTTGCTGGGAGTTCGTTTGGTAAACATTCCCGAATTTGATGATCTTTTCCAACCCCGTGGTCGTGTCTCCGGCAGGGATGTGGAAGTATTGGGCGCGATGCAGGTCCGTGAAGCAATCGAATGACCCTGCGTAGGCCAGGCTTTCCAATGTCTTCTTATTGACCGCGCGCTGGTTGATCCGTTTGATCAGGTCGAAGATCGTTGTATAACTGCCGTTCCGGTTCCTTTCCTCAATGATGCTGTCCACGGCCGCCTCGCCCACACCTTTCAGCCCGCCGAGTCCGACACGGATTTCGCCACGCTGATTGACGTTGAAGCCTTTTTTTGACTCGTTAATATCCGGTCCGAGCACTTTCAGACCCATTCGCTTGCACTCTTCCATGAAAAAGGTGATCTTATCGATGCTTCCGGCGTGATTCAGGACAGAGGCCATATATTCGGAAGGATAGTGGGCTTTCAGATACGCGGTTTGATAAGCCACGAATGCGTAGCAGGTCGAGTGTGACTTGTTGAAGGCATATTGCGCAAAGGCTTCCCAGTCGGTCCAGATCTTTTCAAGGATCGCGGCAGCGAAGCCTTTGGCCGCCGCGCCTTTGATAAACTGGCTCTTCATTTTGTCGAGGATGGCCTTTTGTTTCTTGCCCATGGCCTTCCGGAGGACGTCGGCGTCCCCTTTGCTGAACCCGGCGAGCTTTTGCGCCAGGAGCATGACCTGTTCCTGGTAGACGGTGATCCCGTAGGTGTCACCCAGATATTCCTCCATTTCGGGAAGATCGAAGACGATGGTTTCACGCCCATGCTTCCGGTCGATGTAATTCGGGATATAGGCGATGGGGCCGGGACGGTATAGGGCGTTCATGGCGATCAGGTCGTCGAACTTATCCGGCTTCAGGTCCTTCAGATATTTCTGCATGCCCGGACTTTCGAACTGGAAAGTGCCAATAGTTTCGCCGCGCTGGTACAATTCGAAAGTTGCCGGATCGTCAAGGGGGATGAGGTCGATATTGATATCGATCCCATGGTTTTCCCGGATCAGTTCCAGGGCCGTTTTGAGGATGTTGAGGGTCCGAAGGCCGAGAAAGTCCATTTTGATGACACCGGCCTCCTCGATCACGCTGCCCTCGATCTGGGTGACCAGCAGATCGGAGTCTTTTGCCGTACAAACGGGCAAAATGGTCATCAGGTCATCGGGTGCGATAATGATCCCGGCAGCATGGAGACCGGTGTTGCGGACGGAACCTTCCAGCCGTTCCGCTTCATGAAGGACGCGGCTTCGCATGTCTTCGCCGCTATAGATATCGCGGAGAAGCTTGACGTTTGCCAGATCGTCGGGTCCTACGCCATCTTTTTCTTCCAGCGATTTTTCACCATCCCTGGCCGTCATCGGAGCGTGCAGGACGCGTTTCAATTCGATCCCCGGTCGTTCCGGCACCAATTTGGCCAGTGCGTTGGATTCGGGCAGAGGCAGGTCGAGCGCCCTGGCGACGTCCTTTATACTCATTTTTGCGGCCATCGTGCCATAGGTGACGATCTGCGCCACCTGGTTGCGGCCATATTTGCCCACGACATATTCTATCACCCGCTGGCGGCCTTCATCATCGAAGTCGGTATCGATATCCGGCATGGACTTTCGGTCGGGATTCAGAAAGCGTTCGAACAGCAGATTGTATTTGATCGGATCGATATTGGTGATGCCGATGCAATAGGCGACGACGCTTCCCGCGGCGGAACCCCGGCCCGGGCCGATAAAGACGCCCATGTCGCGGCCGGCTCTGATAAAATCACTTACGATGAGAAAATAGCCGGCGAAACCCATCGTCTTGATGGTGAACAGTTCGAAGTCGATGCGTTCGGTGATAGCCGGTGTCAGGTCGGGATAGCGAAGCCTTGCGCCCTCCTGTGTCAGGTGTTTCAGGTATTCCCATTGATCGAGATTGCTGTCCCGGTGGATCTGAAAGGCCGCCGGGATCGGGAACGCGGGCAGCAGGATGTCCTTTTTCAGGTTGAGCACTTCGACGCGGTCGACGATCCGGTTGGTGTTATCGATCGCCTCGGGGATATCGCTGAACAAAGCCGACATCTCCTCCGTCGTCTTGAAATAGAACTGGTCGTTAGGGAATTTGAACCGGCGGTTCCTGATATTGCTGTCGTCGTTGACAAAATCGTCATAACCCGGGGTTGCCTGTTTCTCCCCTGTGTTGATGCAGAGCAGGATATCGTGCGCGTTGTAGTCCTCGCGATCCGTATAATGGCTATCGTTGGTGGCGATCGCGGGTACGTTGTATTTAGCCGCGAACCGCAGCAGGGTCTCGTTGATCTTTTCCTGTTCTTTGAGGTTATGGCGCTGAAGTTCGATAAAATAATCTTCTCCAAACAGATCGAGCCACCAGCGAAATTCTTTTTCGGCATTTTCCTCCGACTCATGGAGGATCGCCTGCGGCACGTACGCGCCGATGCAGCAAGTCGTAGCGATCAGGCCCTCGTGGTATTTCGCGATCAGTTCCTTGTCGATGCGCGGATATTTGCTGTACATGCCTTCGGTATACCCCAGCGAAGTCAATTTGATCAGGTTCTGATACCCGGGCGGATTTTTCGCCAGCAGGACCTGGTGAAACCGTTCATCTCGCTGTTCCTTGGTAAACGTCTTTCGGAAACGATCCCCGACGACATAGAACTCGCAGCCCACGATCGGTTTTACTTTCAGCGTACCGTCTTCATTCTTATGGCGATAGGCCTCTGCCACGAATTCGAAGGCGCCGAACATATTGCCATGATCCGTAATAGCCAGCGCGGGCATTCCGTCTTTGATAGCCTTCTTATACAGGCTCTGGATCGACGCGGCGCCGTCCAGCAGCGAGAATTGAGTATGGGTATGTAGGTGGGAGAATTTGCACATAGGACTCGCAATTAACTAACAAATGCGGACAAAGTTCGTTCGCGAAAGGAACAATGTTTCCACAGCCAGGACCGTTAGTGGAGTTGGTCAGGCTGGGGTGTACGGGTGAGCGGGCCGCGCCGGCGGCCCATTTTGGCAGTTAATTTGCTATATTTGCGGTGCCAATATCCCCCCAGAAGTGGATAATATGTTAAAAACTACCCTTTTTATTGCCGCTCTATCGCTGTTTGCCTCCGGCTGCAGGTCGTCCAGGCCTGGCGCCTCGCGAAAAGCCGCGGCCGCTTCGGAAAGCGTCACAAGAACTTCAGGGGGAGTGCAATTCATCGACAATATTTCGGTCAACCCATCGGGGAAGGATGAAGGATCAACGGGTGGGTCCGGTCATCCGCATGTCGTCGCGGGGCCGGAATCAAATGGATCGGTCGCGCCGGGTTCGATTGAAGAGTATAAGGTTGACAGGTTCAAGTTCGCGATCCTGGAGAATGCTTCGGTGGAGGATATGAATAATCCAAAACTGTTGAGTTTCATGGACTATTGGTACGGGGCGCCATACCGGTACGGCGGAATGTCCCGGGATGGGATCGATTGCTCCGCCTTCTCCTTCCTGTTGATGTCTTCCGTGTACGGTCTCGCCTCAATGCCGAGGACGTCGAAAGAACAATACCTGGTGTCTCGCCATATCCGGCGCGACGAATTACAGGAGGGCGACCTTGTCTTTTTCCATACGCTCGGGCGGCGGCGGGCGGTCACTCATGTCGGCGTATATCTGCGCAACAATAAATTTATCCACGCTTCCCTCTCGGGAGTGATGATCAGCGACTTGTCGGAGCATTACTATTCACAGCACTATGTGGGAGCCGGCCGGGTATTGAACGCAGGCAATGGCGACGCCGCCGACCGCACCGGGACTTCCGCGAATGCAGCCAGCAGGGCGATCGGTTCGAACTAGCCTGTTTTACGCATGATAATGTAAAAATTCCTGTCGACGGACATGTTTCCGTCGCCGCCGGAACCGTTGCCTGCTTCGCCGACGATCTCGATCTTCGGGCCCGGGCCGGCCGGCGTGCGGTGCCCCGAATGCTGGGGACGGGCCTGTGGTGGCATCCTGCCACCAGCCCCCCGGAGGATTTGTCCGTCGCTGGCGGCGGGCATGGTTTGCCAGTCTTCGGTGGGATAGATCCATTTTTCCGGCGCGCCCCCCACGAAAACCCTGATCGGCATATTGAAACCCTTGACGCAATTCACCCAACGATAAGAAATCACGTCGCCGTTGGTTTGATAGGTGAGGACAGGAATATTAGTGGTACGCAGGTACTGGTCGAAGATACCCGAGAAGTCTTTGCCGGCGTATCTGCTCATATAGTCTTCGATCTGTTTCGTTGTGACGGTCTGGTGATAAAAGGTCTTTTGCAGACCGTGAAGCATGCCGCGGAAGGCGCTGTCGCCCATGATCTGCCGGATCATGTGCAGCATGTTGCCGCTCTTATAGTACATATCGCCGGACCCTTCCTTGTTGACATTGTAGGTGCCGATGATAGGAGATTCGTTTGTGATGTTCTTGCGCGTACCGATCACATAATCGTTGCCGGCCTCGACGCCGAACATATACGAAGTGAAGAGCGTCTCCGAATAGTTGGTAAAGCCCTCGTGCACCCACATGTCGGCGGCGTCCCTGTCGGTGATGCTGTTGCCGAACCACTCGTGACCGCTCTCGTGCACGATGATGAAATCCCATTTCAAACCCCATCCCGTACCCGAGAGGTCGCGTCCCAGGTAGCCGTTTTCGAAATGGTTGCCATAGGCGACATTGCTCTGGTGTTCCATGCCGAGATGAGGAGCCTCGACCAATTTGTACCCGTCCTCGTAAAAAGGATAGGGCCCCATCCAGTACTCGAAGGCGTCGAGCATCGTATCGACTTGTCTGAACTGCGGCTTCGCTTTATCCAGGTTGTAGTCCAGGACCCAGAAACTGCAATCCAGTTTGCCTTTCACCCCCTGGTACTCTTCCGTCCAGTTCACGTATTTGCCGATATAGGGAATGATATCGTAGGAATTGATCGGATTGACCACCGCCCAGGTCCATGTCGCGGATCCGTTTCCGTTATCCTTCTTATCGCGGAGCCGGCCGTTGCCGATCGCTACGAGGCTGTCCGGGGCCGTGATGCGCAGCACCACGCCGCTGTCCGGTTCGTCGTACAGGTGGTCCTTGCACGGGAACCAGCAACTGGCGCCAAGTCCTTCGTCCGCGACCGTCATCCACGGCCGGCCCTGCTTGTCCTTTGTCCAGATCCAGCCGCCATCCCAGGGTGGCCGCACGGCCACGCGCGGCTTGCCCCGGAATTTCAGTCTCACGGTTTCCACGTCGCCGGTCTTCAATGCCTTTGGCAGCCGAAGGTGGTATACGTTGCCTTCTCGGGCATACGTGAGCTTCTTTTTTCCCAGTGTGGCTGCAAGTAGCTCCATCGGTTCCTGCAGATCGATCTGCAGGACCTGTCCTGCATTGACGGCCTGAAAAGTGATCGCGTTTTCGCCTGTCAGCGTTTGGTCGTTGTAATCCGGTGTGACGCTCAGGTCATATTTCAGGAGGTTCCACCAGGCGCGTTCGGGCGTAATGCTTCCTCGTAGCGTATCCGCATGCGTGAATTCCCGTTTTGGAGTCAGGAGCTGGGCCTGGCTCGTGAGTACGAGGAAGGAAGAAAATCCTGCAAGAAGCAGCAGTTTACGACTCATTGGTTATCTTTAATTTTAGTTGGGACACTCCGATGAAGGTATACAAACATTTCTCAATCCCTTTCCTCTTTTGGACAAGCGGTTGGATGCTGATGGTGGTCTTTGGTTCCGGTTGCGGCCGGGGGCAGACCGGTGCGGGAAAGAAGGTCTTTTATTATAATGAGTCCGACGGTGTGGCAACGCTGGACCCGGCTTTTGCGAAAAACAGGTCCATCATGTGGGTGATACACCAGCTGTATAGCACGCTGGTGGAAACGGACGACCAACTCCGTTTTGTCCCCGCGCTTGCGAGAAGTTGGGAGGTTTCGGCGGACCGGCGGGTCTGGACCTTTCATTTGCGGACCGATGTGTTCTTCCAGGATGACCCCGCCTTTTCCGGTGGAAAGGGCAGGCGAATGAAGGCGGCGGACGTCGTGTATAGTTTTAACCGCCTGCTGGATCCCCGTACGGCCAGCAGCGGCGCTTGGATCTTTCACGGCCGGATCGACACGAGCGGAGGGAGTGCGTCGGCCGGCACGATGACCGGCGGCGGGGCTTTCCGCGCGGTGGACGACAGTACCTTCGTGTTGCGGCTCGTGAGGCCCTTTCATCCGATCCTGGGGCTGCTCAGCATGGAGTATTGCTCCATCGTTCCACATGAGGTGGTGGAGCGATACGGCAAAGATTTCCGGCGCCATCCGTGTGGCACCGGGCCGTTCCGGTTTCAATCCTGGGAGGAAGGCCAGGCGTTGATCCTGCTGAAGAACCCACATTATTACGAAAAGGACAGCGCGGGCCGGCAGTTGCCTTACCTCGACGCGGTCAAGGTCAGTTTCAATGAAGAAAAGGCCTCAGAGTTCCTGCTGTTCCGCCAGGGGCAGCTCGATTTTGTCAACGAGATCGATCCCTCTTTCAAAGACGAGATCCTGAGTAAGAAAGGGCAATTGAAAGCTGAGTGGCGTGGAAAGATCGTTCTTTCGGTCGCGCCGCAGCTCAACACGGAATACCTGGGCATTCTCGTCGATTCGGCCAACCCGTTGGTGAGAAACAGCCCGTTGCGGTTCCGCGCGGTCCGCCAGGCGATAAATTATGGGTTCGACCGCCGGAAAATGATGCTCTACCTAAAGAATTCGCTGGGACTGCCTGCAGAGAGCGGTTTTGTTCCGGCCGGCCTGCCTTCATTCGATTCGACGACGGTCAAAGGGTATCACTACGACCCCGACCGCGCGCGCGCCCTGCTGGCTTCTGCCGGTTATCCCGAAGGCAGGGGGATCGGGGAGATCAGGCTGCTCACCGTGCCGAACTATGGCGATTTCGCCAATTTTATCGCGCGGCAGCTGCAGGACATCGGGCTCCACGTGCAGGTGGAGGTCGTGCAAAAGAGCCTCCTGCTGGAAGAGACCGCGCAATCCGAGGCGTTGTTCTTCCGCGGGAGCTGGATTGCGGATTACCCGGATGCGGAGAACTATTTGAGCGTCTTCTATGGCGGCAACCCCGCGCCGCCTAATTATACCCGTTACCATGACCCGGTGTTCGATGCCATGTATGAACAGGCGCTGAGCGAGAACAACGACTCGGTAAGGTTTGCGTTGTACCGGCGGATGGACCAGCGCGTGATGGACGCTTCCCCGGTAGTGCCGCTCTGGTACGACGAGGTGGTTCACCTGATCAACCCACGCGTTACCGGGCTCAGGCCCAACGCGCTCAATTTGCTGGAATTGCGGCGGGTGGACGTCCGGCAGGCCGCGCTATGATTCCCCAATATCCCGGGGGCTGCTATTTCTCCTGGATCTTCAGGCTGTCCTTGAAGGCTTTCTCGAATTTCTCGACCTTGGGCCGGATCACGAGATAGCAATAGGGCTGCGAACTGTGGTTGGTATAGTAGTTCTGGTGATAATCCTCGGCGGGGTAGAAGTCCCTGAACGGCGTGATCTCGGTAACGATCGGGTTGTCGTAGGCGTTGTTCTTCTCCAGCTCCAATTTAAAATGTTCCGCTTTTTCGCGTTGTTCCTCGTTATGGTAAAAGATCGCGCTGCGGTACTGGGTGCCGATATCGTTACCCTGGCGGTTCAGGGTGGTGGGATCGTGCGATTCCCAGAACACATGCAACAGCTCCACGAAGCTCAGCAGATTAGGATCGTAGACGATTTGCAGGCATTCGGCATGTCCTGTCGAACCCGAGCAGACTTCTTCATAGGTTGGGTTCGGCACGGTTCCCCCGGAGTACCCGGAGGTGACTTTTATTACACCCTTCAACTCCTGAAAGATGGCCTCTGTACACCAGAAGCAGCCGTTGGCGAGGGTTGCGGTATCTGTCATAGCGGGGATCGGCGTGGAAGTGTCGGTCATGGGAGGTCTTTTCGGGACAAAAATAACGATGCAATTAACAAAGTAACCTTAATAATTTGATAAAGTTACTTTATAAGTTTACTTTTGCATCATGGAACACACGATACCCGTCCCGGACCAGGATATCGAGGTCGCGGCGCAGCTTCGAACGGTTATCCACCGGCTTGTGAAACTACTCCGGCAGGAGACCCACAGCGAGGGGCAGTTGTCGCTGACGGAACGTTCGGTAATGGGAACCCTCTATCAGCAGGGGCGGATCCCTCCTTCCGCCCTGGCGCAACTGGAAAAGGTCACGCCTCAATCCATGTCCCAGATCGTCAATCGTCTCGAATCGTTAAAACTGATCGACAGGACGCCCTCGGACGAGGACAAACGAAAGATCTTGCTGTCCCTGTCGCCCGCGGGCCGGACGTATGTGGAGGACAACCGCAAGCGGAAGCAGGAGTGGCTGGCGCACGCGTTGCATGAAAAGATCAGCGCCACGGAAAAGGAATTGCTGAAAAGCGCACTACACATCCTGGAAAAGCTCATCGAAGACTAGTAAGATCATGAACCTTCCTTCTTTCACGGCTTTTCGTCATCGTAACTACCGGTTATATTTTTACGGCCAGTCCGTGTCACTGATCGGCACCTGGATGCAACGGACTGCGGTCAGTTGGGTGGTCTATACGCTGACACATTCGGCGTTCATGCTTGGGCTGTCGCTGTTCTGTACGCAGTTTCCGTCATTTCTTTTTTCCACGCTGGGCGGTGTCGTTTCAGACCGTTACAACAGGTACAAGGTGATGCTGATCACACAGGCCGGCTCGCTTGTGCAGTCCCTGGTGCTTGCCATCCCGGTTCTCCTCGGTCATTATACCGTGTGGGAGATCCTCGGCGTAAGCGTTATCCTCGGGGCGATCAACGCATTCGATGTGCCGGCGCGTCAGGCGCTCGTATATGAAATGGTGGATGACAAACGGGACCTGCCGAATGCGCTTGCCCTGAACTCGATCATGGTCAATGTGGCGCGGCTCGTGGGGCCTGCGATCTCGGGCATCGTGCTCGAAAAGCTGGGGGCCGGTGTCTGTTTCCTGCTGAATGGTGTCAGCTTCCTGGCTGTCCTCGGCTCGCTGCTGCTGATGAAGCTTCCGCCGTATGTTCCGGCGGAGCACCACCGGAATGCGGTGGTGGAACTACGGCTGGGCTGGCGCTATCTGTTGCGGACTCCGACGATTGCCAAAGTGATCCTGTTGCTGGCGCTGATGAGCCTTTTTGTGATCCCATTTTCGACGCTGCTGCCGATCTATGCGAAGGTTGTATTTCATGGCGGTGCGGCGACGTTCGGGCTGATCAACAGTTTCATCGGTCTTGGTGCGATCTGCGGCGCGCTGTACCTCACATCCGCTAATTCGGCGACAGAGGGCGGAAGGAAGAAGATCCTGCTGGTGACGACCGTGATCTTTGCCGCGGGGCTGATCCTGTTCTCGCATATGCATTGGTTCCCGCTTGCCATGGTCTTTGCAGTGGTTGCCGGCTTCGGGATGATGGCGCAGACGACAATGACCAATACGATCATTCAAACGTCCGTGGCGCAGGAGATGCGCGGGCGGGCGATCAGTTACTTCGCAATGGCCTATTTCGGCATGATGCCGGTGGGCAGCCTGTTGATCGGAGGGGTCTCGCAATTTGCAGGCGCACCGAATACGGTGCTCGGATCGGGCATCATGGCGCTGGTGGTGGTGGGCTTTTTCTGGCGCTTCCTGACCGGCAAGAACGCTTCTTCATCTATATCAACGAATACAGCATGGAAACAAGCAGCAAGAGGGTAGACACCGCACTTCTCATCATGGACATTCAGCCGGCTACTATGCAAATGCTGGACGGCCCGGCCGGCGCCGCGCCGCTGGTCAGCGCTTTACAGCGAGCTATCGGGGCCGCCCGCGCGGCGGCTATTCCGGTTATTTACGTGATCGTCGGGTTCCGGAAGGGTTTCCCCGAGGTCGGCCCCTTTAATAAGGGGTTCTCCGCGCTTACCAGGGGCGCTGGCTTTCCTGGCTTGGAAAATCCCGAAGTCGATGCCGTCGTGGCGCCGCGGCCGGGGGATATCGTCGTCACGAAACGCAGGGTCAGCGCTTTCGCGGGCAGCGACCTGGAGGTGATCCTGCGGGCACGGCGCATCGATCATTTGGTATTGACGGGGATCGCCACGAGCGGGGTTGTATTGTCCACCCTGAGAGAGGCGGCCGACCGGGACTACGGGCTTACCGTCATTTCCGACGCCTGTGCCGACCGGGACGCCGAGGTACACAGCGTGCTGCTGGGTAAGGTCTTTCCGCGTCAGGCGGACGTGCTGACGGCGGCTGAATGGGCCGCCGCGCTTGGGAAATAGCGGACATCGTCGCGGCAAATTGTAAAGGCGCTCTGAGTCGTTCTTTGTACCTTTGCCGACCGATATGAAAATCTTCCCCGAATCGGCATTGGTGCAACTGGAATTCGACAAAATCAAGGCGTTGCTGGCGGAGCAGGGTAATACCGAATATGCCCGCCAAAAGGCCCTGGATCTTCGGATCCATACCCGTCGTGACTTCATCGAACTGGAACTTCAGCAGACCCACGAGTTCAAGCTCCTGATGCAGAACGGACAGTATTTTCCTAATGACTATACGCTCAATCTTTCGCGTGAATTGAAGCTGCTGGGAATTCCCGGCGCGGTGCTTTCGGGGGATCAGTTCCTCCACGTCCGCCGGCTGGCGGAAAGCATGCAGAGCATTTTCCGCTGGTTCGACGCCGACCGGCGCACCGCTTACCCGGCCCTGGTACGCGTCATCGCCAATACGCGGTACGAGAAAGCGATCATTTCGGCGATCGACGAGGTGCTCGACGAGGCGGGCATCGTCAGGGACAACGCCTCCGAAGAGCTGGCAAATATCCGGCTGGCGTTGTTCAGGCGGCGGAACGAGCTTCGCCGGGCGTTTGATCGCATTCTGGCCCGGCTTGCCAAGGCGGGTTATGTAGCCGATATCGAAGAATCGTTCCTGAACGGAAGAAGGGTGGTGGCCATTTTCGCGGAACACAAACGGCAGGTCAAGGGTATCCTGCACGGTGAAAGCGATACCCGCCGGACATCTTTTGTAGAGCCGGAGGAAACGATCGAATTGAACAACGAGGTGTTTTCGCTCGAACATGCCGAGAGCAAAGAAGTGCACCGCATTCTCCGCGACCTGACCGCGAGGCTTGCGGAACATGCGCCCTTGCTGCAGGTCTGGCACGATGTGCTCGGGGAATATGACTTCATCAGAGCAAAAGCTCGGCTGGCGATCGATATGAATGGCAATTATCCCCAGTTGGTGGACAAGTCGCACGTGTTGCTGCGCCAGGCGTACCACCCGCTGCTTTATCTTTATAACCGCAAGAACCGGAAGGTGACCGTACCGACGGATATCTCGTTGAACGAAAAGGATCGCTTGCTGGTCATTTCGGGGCCTAATGCGGGCGGAAAGACGGTCACGATGAAGACCGTCGGACTGTTGCAGCTCATGATCCAGAGCGGACTGCTCATCCCCGTGCATGCCGATTCTGAACTGGGCATTTTCAAACAACTGATGATCCATATCGGAGATACCCAGAGTCTTGAATTCGAGCTGAGCACCTACAGCTCGCATCTCAGGAACATGAAGTATTTCATGGAAAACGCCAATGGCCGGACGCTTTTCTTTATCGACGAACTGGGCAGCGGGAGCGACCCGAATCTTGGCGGCGCGTTTGCCGAAGTGATCCTCGAGGAATTGGTGCGGAAACATTCCTTCGGGATCGTTACGACCCACTACCTGAACCTGAAGGTTATGGCGGGCAAGACATCCGGAATTGTCAACGGCGCGATGGCTTTTGACGAGACCAATCTTCAACCTCTTTACAAGCTCATCATCGGCAAGCCGGGCAGCTCCTACACTTTTTCGATCGCCGAACGCATCGGGCTGGAGCCGCGACTGATCCAACGGGCAAGGGCGCTGGTGGACGAAGACCATTTCCGGCTGGACAAGCTGCTTAACGCCAC